>DATDMO010000263.1:0-2893 GCA_036518755.1 Candidatus Acidiferrales bacterium
GGCGCAAACCCATTCCATGCCGGCAGTGTTTTCCAAACCTCCCGGCGCATTCTCGAAGACACGCCGGCGCCGCTCCGCACCGTCAATCCCGCGGTCCCGGAGGCGCTCGAAAACATCGTTGCGAAAATGTTGGCCAAGGACCCTGCGAAGCGCTATCGCTGGGCGGCCGAGGTGTTGGCGAACCTGCGGACCGTGCAGCGTGGCAGCCTCACCGCGCTTCTCGCGGCCGTCTCGCCTCCGTCCACGCGTCACCGATGGACAAAAGGCGTCGCCATCGCTCTGCTTGCTGTGATTCTTCTCGGCGCTGGTGCGGCAGCGATCCCTTCGGTGCGCCAACGTATCAGCGGATGGCTCGGGATCAATGCCATCCCGCAGGAACGCCAACTCGCCGTGCTTCCCTTCGAAGTCGTGGGTGGTGACCCAACCGCGCGCGCTTTTGGTGACGGCCTCACGGAAACGCTCACGGCGAAACTCACGCAGCTTACCGCCAGCCACGCGCTGCAAGTGATCTCCGCGTCCGAAGTGCGCTCGAACGGCGTCACCACGCCCGGCCAGGCGCGCGAGGAGTTCGGCGTGAATCTCATTCTCGAAGGAAGCCTCAGCCAATCGGGAAACCTCGTGCGCGTCAACTACAGCCTCGTCGATACGCGCAGTCACCGCCAACTCGCAGCCGACAGCATCACCGCAGGGGTAGCCGATCCCTTCGCCGTCCAAGATCAAGTGGTTAATGGAGCGCTGCGAATGCTCGACGTCGTCGCGCGTCCTCCTGAGCTTCAGTCGCTCGATGCACACGGCACTCAAGTGCCCGCCGCTTATGGTTCGTATCTGCAAGGCCGCGGCTATCTGCGGAACTATGACAAGACTGAAAATCTCGATAGTGCTATCGGCGCTTTCGAAAGGGCGCTTGCACTCGATCCTAATTATGCCCTCGCCTACGCCGGGCTCGGTCAGGCGTACTGGGAAAAGTATCAGGCCGGTCACGATCCGAAATCGGTTGACGCGGCGCGCCAAGCTTGCCAGCGCGCACTAGGCCTCGATGAACAACTCGCGGCGGCCCACGTTTGCATGGGACAGCTTGAAAGCGGCACCGGAGAATACGAAAAAGCCGTGCAGGAGTTCGACCGCGCCCTCGCCATCGAGCCTACCAATGACGACGCCTACCGCAGCTTGGCCGATGCCTACGAAAGCCTCGGCCAGCCCGCGAAAGCGGAAGAGACTTGCCAACGCGCGATTGATTTGCGCCCTCAATATTGGGCGGGCTACAACTGGCTCGGGACGTTTTACTATCGCGACGCCCGCTACGCCGACGCCGCTTCCATGTTTTCGCAAGTCGTGGCCCTAGCCCCTGATAGTTTCCGCGGCTACTCCAATCTCGGCGGCGTCTACTACTACCAGGGGCGCTACTCCGATGCGATCTCGATGTTGCAGCGTTCGATTTCCATCCGGCCCACCGCCGACGCCTTCAGCAATCTCGGCAACGCGCATTTCTATCTGCGCCAATATGACGACGCCGTAGCTGCATACGAAAAAGCCGTGCAGCTCACTCAAAACAATTACATCCTCTGGTGGAATCTCGCCGACGGATATTATTGGGCTCCGGCCAAGCGCGCGCAAGCCGAACAAGCCTACAGAAAGACGATTTCCCTTGCGAACCAAGCCCTGCGCGTAAATCCGCGCGACGCCTATGCGCTTGGCGTCGTAGCCTACTGCCACGCCATGCTGGGCGAGCGAAAGCCTGCGTTCGACTATCTGCGGCGAGGCCTTAAGCTGGCTCCTCAAGATTCCGAAATGCGTTTCAAGGCCGCTCTGATTTACAACCAGTTTGGCGACACCGCGCAAGCCCTCTCCTGGCTGATGAAGGCGCTGGCTGGTGGTTTTTCCTCCACAATCGTGCGTGATACGCCCAACTTTGATCTCCTTCGGTCCAATCCGAGGTTCAAAGCGTTGTTCCAAACCTGACATGTTCTTTAGAAAAGGAGAAGCGATGAACCACGCGGCAACAGGTCGAGCACAAAGGAAAACTGTAACGATTCACGTCAATAAAGAAGGAGAAGTCCAGCACGCTGAACCCGAGTATTTTGAAATTTCCAAGAGCAATCAGGAAGAGATTGTCTGGCAGGTCAGCGACGGGAAAACCTATTTTACGGTCGAGTTCGAGAAGGAATCACCGTTCTACGAGTCGCAGTTCAGCAGCGAATTTCCCGCTTCCGGACTGGTGCGCCGCAACGTTCTCCCTGATCTGGCGAAGCGATACAAGTACACCGTCAGGGCCGGCGGCGCTGTCCTCGATCCGGGCGGCGTCATAACAAAATAACGCCAAGCTCTGCGCGCGCCTGCGCGTTGGCCCTACTTGAGTCTTTACGCTACGGTTGCCGCTTCCTCTGTGCCGAAGGCGGCAGCAGCCCGTTGATTCGCAGGTAGACCGAAAGAGTCGCGTAGTGATCGATCAGGTCGTTGTTCACTTCCATGGCCGCGCCGAAGCGCGTCGTCGAGCGTCCGCCGAACCCTGGAACAGACTCGGTCAGCTTCGCGTCCGTCAGCCCTGAAAATGCCTTTCTGCAAAAATCCATCGAGGCCTTGAGCCCTTCCACCAGCTTGTCCTTGTCCGTCTCTGCAACCTTCTCCATCTGCGGAGGGGTGGTTCCGCCCACCGTCGAGCACACATAGTTGTTCACCTGCGCGATGTGTTCCATCGTATGTCCCACCGTCATCCCTTCCGGAGTCGGATGATACGTATATTTATCCACCGGAAATTCTTCGGCAGCCGCGACCAGGTTGGTCGCATACCTGTCGAGAACTTGCCGCAACTGCGTCGATATTGGATCGCTCGTTGAACTCTGCGCCCGCGCGGCCAGCGGCAAGGCCAAGCCGATCACCGCCAGCCAAACCAATC
>DATDMO010000264.1:0-20757 GCA_036518755.1 Candidatus Acidiferrales bacterium
ATTTCCGTCCCTTGCCCGCGGAACGCCAGCGGGACGAGTTGGCCGATCTGGCCGGCGCGCTGAATGAAATGGCGGCATCGATGGACCGCACGATCCGCTCGCTCAGTGGCGAACGCAATCGTTCCAGCGCGATCTTGCGGAGCATGGTCGAAGGTGTGGCCGTCGTGGACGCGCGCGAGAGAATCGTATTTTCCAATCGCGCCTTCTCTGAGATTTTGAATCTCGACGCCGGCGTAATCGAGGGGCGCCCTCTGATTGAGGTCATTCGCAACTCTGAACTACTGGGCCTTATCCGCAGGGTTTTGAACGGCGAGGAAGGGCTTCGAAGCGACATCGCCATGGGGATCGTACAGCAAAGAAGCTTCTCGGTGACCGCCACGCCCGTCCAAGCCCTCGACTCCGCCTCGGGCAATCGGCCGCCCGCAGGCCTGGTGGGCGCTCCGCAACCGAAAGGTCAGCCGTCCGGCGCCGTGGTCGTGCTGCACGACGTTACCGAACTGCGACGCCTCGAGCGCGTGCGCCAGGATTTCGTCGCCAACGTCTCTCACGAATTCAAAACCCCTCTGACGGCCATCCAAGGCTTTGCCGAGACGCTGCTCTCCGGCGCACTGGAGGACCCACGCAATAACCGGCGCTTCCTTGAAATCATCCGCGACCACGCCGCGCGGCTCGCCAGTCTGACGGATGATCTGTTAAAGCTGGCACGAATTGAAGCCGGTAAGTTGGAGGTGGAATTCGTGCCGGTTAACATCCTAGAGTTGGTCGAACAGTGCGCCGAAACCGCACTGCTAAAAGCGAGCCGGAAGCAAATCGCATTTGAGACCGATGTTCCATCCGGCCTGCCCGCAATCCGAGGCGACGCTAGCCTTCTGCGGGAAGTGCTGCAAAACCTTCTCGATAACGCCATCCAGTACACGCCTGAGGCCGGCCGCATTCGCGTGAGCGTCGCCGTCAACGGCCGCGAAGCCGTGATCGCGGTATCGGACACCGGCATCGGGATTCCTCTGGCGGATCAGGAACGAATTTTTGAACGCTTCTACCGTGTGGATGCGGCGCGCTCGCGAGAGGCGGGCGGCACCGGCCTTGGCTTATCCATTGCCAAGCATATCGTCGAAGCCCATGGCGGACGCCTGTGGGTGGAAAGCGAAATCGGTCGCGGTTCGAAGTTTTCCTTCTCCATTTCGCTCGCGAATCAGCCACTCACATCGTAGTGAAACTTTCATTCCTGCTTCATCTGTGTGCAATGCCCGAAAACCATCCTGTGATGGGGTGATCCGCATCGAGCGGGTCACGGGGGAGAACATTACGATGACAATGGCGAAAACGAGCACCGAGACGATTTTTCAGACTGTCTTGATGAACTACTTAATTTCACAGGCGCGCACAGTGGAAGGCTCCGTCAACCGTGCGCTGGAGGCCGTGCTGGGCAGGAATGATCGGCTGGCGAGCGAAGTTTTTCTTACCGAGCCGCGCATCAACGAAATGGAAATAGTCATCGATGAACACGCCATTCGCATGCTTCGCCAGCAAGACCTGCTCGAGGCGGATATTCGCTTGATCGTCGCCACGATCAAAATCAACAATGACCTGGAACGCATGGGCGATCTCGCCGTGAATCTGGCCGAGCGCGCGATCTCTCTTTCTACAATGGAGGGAGCGCAAGCGCCCGCCGAACTCGGGCCGATGACTGCGGCGGTCCGCGCCATGGTTTCAAAATGCCTGGGCGCGCTGATTTACGAAAACGTTGATCTGGCCACGCAAGTGCTCGAGAGCGACGATACGGTCGATCGATATCGCGATCGGCTTTTTGAAGCGCTCCTCTCAGGTATTTCCGAGGATTCAGCGCAGGCGGCTCCCAATCTTCAATTCGTTTTGGCTTCTCGCCATCTTGAGCGCATTGCCGACCATGCCACCAACATCGCTGAGGATATTCTCTTCTGGGTGCGGGGAATCGAAGTGCGGCACGGGCGGGCGAGAAAGATGGGCCTCGAGGCTGCAGCCGTCATCGAGCGCACTGGGCCTTAGTCACGAAGTTTTCATAGTCAGGTTATCGGCAATTCACGGCTCGCTCCGATACTCCGGCGGCAGTGTCGGATTGGCGGCCTGTCAGCTTATCTGCTAGCGAAAAGCCTGCAAGCGGCGACGGCAAGTTTGGCTGGAGCAATCTGAGAGGCCATACCGCGTGCTCAGTGTCCACAAGTTCTTGCGCACTCACCCAGCGCAAGATGTAGTGCTCCACGTGTCGCCCCCTAGGGAGGCGCGGAAAGGTCCCCCCGACCCGCGCTTCCCGCTGCTCTTGGAGTATGCATCCGATTTCATCTCGTATTCTCGGCGATGTAACGCGGTTGTAACAAATCAGAAAAGATAATGACGCGAGGAGAGCTCCCACCCATGAAAAAAACAGTACTTTCAATGTTGCTTCTGCTCGGTTTAGCGGTCGCGGCGAGCGCACAACCGCCAGATAACACTGTGCTTCTCAATGCCGCGGGCGCTACCTTTCCGTATCCAATTTATTCCAAGTGGTTCAGTGACTATCACCAGGCGCACCCGAACGTTCAGATCAATTATCAATCCATCGGTTCCGGCGGAGGGATTCAGCAACTCAAGGCAGGCACCGTCGATTTCGGCGCTTCGGACATGCCCTTGAACGACCAACTCCTCGGCCAGTTCAATTTCAAGATTATTCAGTTCCCCACGGTCCTGGGCGCGGTGGTGCCCACGTACAATGTCCCGGGCATCAGCGGCGATTTGAAGTTCACTGCCAAAGCGCTTTCGGATATTTTTCTTGGCAAGGTCACGAAGTGGAACGATAGCGAAATTGCCGGAAGCAATCCGGGTGTGAAACTGCCGTCCGATGATATCGTCGTGATCCATCGCTCCGATGGCAGCGGCACCACCTTCGTTTGGACCGACTACCTCTCAAAGGTCAACGCGGACTGGAAGAGCAAGGTTGGAAGCAATACCTCCGTCAACTGGCCAGTGGGACTTGGTGGTAAGGGCAACGAAGGCGTTTCCGGACTGGTGAAACAGACGCCAGGTTCGATCGGATACGTCGAGCTGATTTACGCGCTTCAGAACCATATGGGCTTCGGACTGGTGCAAAATGCCGATGGCAAATTCATCAAGGCGAGCCTTCCGTCAGTTACACAGGCGGCGTCGGGTGTCGCGGCGAAAATGAAGAGCGATGTCCGCATCTCCATCACGGACGCGTCCGGGGCGGAGACGTACCCCATTTGCAGCTTCACATATCTCTTGATCCCTGAGACCATCTCGGATGCAGCCAAGCGAGATGCTATAAAGGCCTTTCTCAATTGGATGCTGACTACTGGCCAGGGCTCCGTCCAAGCTCTAAACTACGCCCAACTTCCCAAGGCAGTTGTGGCTATAGAGATGAAGCATATCGCTGAGATCAAATAACGGATGAGTCTCGATGCAACTGCGACTGAGCGCGCACCGTCCCCTTGGACGGGGCGCGCTCTATTGCGTCGGCTCGCCGTAGGTGACGAGGTCGCACACCTCGTCACTCTGATTTTTGCCTTTATTGTCATCATCATTACCGCTCTGCTGGTTTACCAGCTCTGGCTTAACTCCTTTGCCGCCCGGCATGAATTCGGCTGGCATTTTTGGCTCTCGCGCACCTGGGACCCGGTACTCGAACACTTTGGAGCGGCGCCGTTCATCTACGGCACTCTGGTGACCTCAGCTGTATCCCTTATCATCGCCGTACCGCTCGGACTGGCCGCGGCTATTTTTCTTTCCGAGCTTGCTCCGCGCAATATCTCAGACACCATTTCGTTCCTCATTGATCTGCTTGCAGCCGTCCCGAGCGTTATCTTCGGCCTGTTGGGAATTTTCATCATCGTGCCCCTGATGCGGACGATGATCGGGCCGGCGTTGAAGCATACGCTCGGGTTCCTGCCGCTGTTTCAGGGACCCAACTATGGCGTTGGATTTTTGACCGCCGGTATCGTGCTGGCCATCATGGTGGTGCCCTTTATCATCTCCGTATCGCGAGAAGTCTTGCTCACCGTTCCGCGCGATCAGCGAGAAGCCGCCTTGGCGCTCGGCGCCACTCGTTGGGAATCCACGTGGAAGGTAGTCGTTCCCTGGGCTCGCACCGGCATTACCGGCTCCATTTTTCTGGGACTGGCTCGCGCGGTCGGCGAAACCATGGCAGTCACAATGGTGATCGGAAATGATCCCAAGATCGTTACATCGCTCTTTGCTCCCGGCTACACTATTGCCGCTGTGATTGCGAACGAATTCTCGGAGGCTACGGGCAAGATTTACTTGAGCGCGCTGATCGAGCTTGGCCTCGTGCTGTTCATGATTACTCTGATATTGAACGGCTTGGCGCGTCTTCTCATCATAGCTACGGAGCGCGGAGGGGGGCACCCGTGAGTCGCGCCCGCCTGCTCTGGCGAAAATCGTTGAATGTGCTGATGCTCACCATTACTGGCGTTGCAGCCTTCTCCGTTGTTTCGGTTCTATTTCTCATTCTCGGCTACCTCGTTTACAACGGCGGGAAATCACTGAATTGGGCGTTCTTCACGCAACTCCCCAAGCCTGTCGGTGAGACGGGCGGCGGCATGGCCAACGCCATCGTGGGCAGCTTGAAGCTTCTGCTGCTCGCCGCGTTGATGGGCTTGCCAGTGGGCCTCATGGCCGGTATTTACCTGGCGGAATTCGGCGGTCGCACCTTTGGCTTTCTCGTGCGGTACACTACGGATCTGCTGAACGGCGTGCCCTCGATCGTCATGGGTATCTTTGCTTATTCGCTGGTGGTGGTCCCGATGCGGCATTTTTCGACGCTGGCCGGTGGCGTCGCGCTCGGTATTATGGTCATTCCCATCACCTTGCGTAGCACCGAGGAATTTTTGCGCTCAGTTCCGGGCAGTCTGCGCGAGGGAGCGATGGCCCTTGGCGCCAGCAAGTGGAGGACAATTGCGACCGTCGTGCTTCCAGCCGCGCGCGCCGGTATCGTCACCGGCATGTTGCTGGCTCTCGCCCGCGTTGCAGGTGAAACAGCGCCGCTTTTGTTCACAGCCTTCGGCAATCAATTCTGGAGCCCGGGTTGGGACCAGCCTATTGCCTCGCTGCCGGTAATGATCTATACGTACGCGATTGCGCCGTACGACGATTGGCATCGCCAGGCATGGGCCGCGGGGCTGGTCCTTTTGGGTTTGGTGCTGTTGGCGAATGTCGGTACCCGCGTGGTTGTAAGTCGCGGGGGAGCTTCCAGGAATGCATGATATGGCTTCTGCCGCCCAAGGACATAACCCACGCCTCACGCCTCAGGTGCGCGTGGCGGATCACTCTTCCACAGCATCGACCAAGGAGGAGCGGGTGCGCTTTCAAATCTCCAATCTCGATTTCTTCTACGGCCCGAAGCAGGCGGTTTTCGGCGTCAATCTAAAAATTCCCGCCAACAAAGTCACCGCGCTCATCGGACCATCTGGCTGCGGCAAATCCACCTTCCTGCGGACCTTGAATCGCATGAATGACACAATTCGCCACAGCCGTTACTCCGGAGAAATTCTCCTCGACGGCCAGGATATTCGCCAGATGGATGTTGTCGGGCTGCGCCGCCGAGTGGGAATGGTTTTCCAACGGCCCAATCCTTTTCCGAAATCGATCTTCGATAATGTTGCGTACGGATTGCGTATTAACGGCTATAAAGGAAGCCTTCGCGACCTCGTTGAGCATAGCCTGCGGCGGGCAGCCTTGTGGGATGAGGTGAAAGACTATCTTCATAAGTCGGCATTTGCTCTTTCAGGCGGCCAGCAACAGCGGCTCTGCATCGCGCGAGCCTTGGCCGTCGATCCGGAAGTTTTGCTTCTCGACGAGCCTTGCTCAGCGCTCGATCCTGTAACCACCGCTAAGATCGAAGAGCTGATGTTTCAACTGAAAGATAGTTGCACGATGGCCATCGTCACCCACAACATGCAGCAAGCCGCCCGGGCCAGCGATTTCACTGCGTTCATGCTCGATGGAAGACTCATCGAGCATTCGGAAACGCCGAAGTTGTTTACCACTCCCCAGGATCCGCGCACGGAAGCGTACATCACGGGCCGCTTCGGGTAATTTTGTGGAGCACTTCGTTTTGTGCTATGTGAAAGGTGCCGAGTAGCTATGGAACGCCATTGGGAACACGATCTCGAAGAACTGAAGCAGCGGATGCTGTGGATGGGCAGTCTTTCTGAACGCGCCGTCCATCAAGCTGTCCACGCCGTGTTGGACGCGGACGAGCAACTGGCCGAGGCGGTTCTCTCCGAGGAAGACGCGATCAATGAAATGCAGATTGAAATCGACGAGCGCGTTCAGCGCCTGCTCGCCTTGCAGGCGCCCATGGCGGCCGACTTGCGTTTTCTGCTGGCCGTTTCGCGGATCAATGGCGATCTGGAGCGCATCGGCGACCAGGCCGTGAACATCGCGCAATCGGCCATGCGCGTGATGCGCCATCCGCAGGTGAAACCCTACGTCGACCTGCCACGGATGAGCGAGCTCGCCGAAGGGATGGTCCGCGACAGCCTCAACGCCGTCGTCCGCGGCGACCAGGATCTGGCCCGCAGCGTCCTCCAGCGCGACGATCAGGTCGATCGCTTGCGCGATCAGATCTTCCGCGAACTGCTCACCTACATGATGGAGGATTCCTCGGTCGTTTTCTCCGCGTTCGAGCTCATACTCGTGGCGAAGAACCTGGAACGCATCGGCGACCACGCCACAAATATAGCGGAGGATGTCATCTACTTCGTGGCCGGGCGGGACGTTCGCCACCCCGCTCTGGACCGCCGTTAATAATCAAAGCGCATCGCCCAGGGTGCTATCTGGCGCCCGCTTTCTTTTCCGTTGGCGGAGCGATCGCACCCTCGTACAGGTAGCCGCGTCTCCATTCCCGCACAGTAACACCGCCGCTGATGCGCGCTTGCATCCAAGGCGCATAGAAGTTGTACGGGTGAACCGGCTCGGGCGCGCCGACTTCGTCGAGCCGCTTGCGCAATTCCGCAGGGATGCTGAAGTCGAGAGAACCGAGATTGTCCGCAAGCTGCGCCGTTTTCGTAGCGCCAAGAATGATCGAGGTGACTCCCGGCTGCGTGGCGAGCCAATTGAGCGCGACCTGCGCGGGGCTCCTGCCGACCTGTTTCGCTACTTCGAGCAGTGCATCGAGGACGCGCCAGTTGTGCTCGGTAAATTTATTGAAGATGGGATTGGGCATCGTGAGGCGCCCTTCGCCTTTGCCGCCGCTTCCTTCCCTCTTGTATTTGCCGGTTAGAAGGCCGCCAGCCAGGGGGCTCCAGGGGCAGAGGCCGATCCCGAGTTCCTGAGCGGCCGGAATGTGCTCGCGCTCGATATTGCGTTCGGCAAGCGAGTACTCAAGCTGCAGAGTGGCGACGCGCTCGAGCCCCCCTTTTTCGGCCAGGGTTTGGGCACGGGTGAAATACCACGCAGGCGTGTCCGAGAGGCCGATGTAGCGAATTTTTCCTTCGTGGACGAGATCGGTGAGAGTTGAAATGACTTCCTCGACGGGCGTGATCAAATCCCACGAGTGCAAGTAATAAAGGTCAATGAAATCGGTCTTGAGTCGACGGAGGGAGCCTTCCAGTGCGCGGTAGATGTTTTTTCGTCCATTACCGCCCGCATTGGGATTGCCTTGCTCCGCACCGAACGTGAATTTCGTGGCGATGGCGACGCGGTCGCGAAGCTTGCGCTCGGCGACGTACTTCCCGACGATCTCTTCGCTCTGCCCCATCTGGTAGCCGTCGGCCGTGTCGATGAAATTGCCTCCACCTTCGACGTAGAGATTCATCATTTCGAATGAAAGCTTTTCATCGGCGCCCCATCCCCAACCTGTCCCGAAACCCATGGCGCCGAGGCAGAGAGGGCTGATGCGCAAGCCGGTACGTCCCAAAGTCTCGTACTCGTTCAATTTCATGTAGTTCCTCCCGTGGAACTATGCGATGCGGCCGGATGCGAGCAGGACTCGTGAATCGAGAAACAAGCGACCCTTTCTGAAGTGTGACGAGTAGCATGACCCTCGCCCCTTTGTTTTCTGTAAGTTACGTCACATTCTACTCGGCGCTTGTTTCGATTAGAGACCCGATCGTACGCGACGTCCCACTGCGCGCCAACAATCATCGCTGGCACGAGGTGGACGCAAGGCAACAAGGCGCAGCTTCCGTGAGCTACCATGCAAAGCCACCTGCGGCACCGGTCTCGGTTGCGTTCTTCACGCGTCCATCTTATTACAAGCGAAAGCCGGCGCAACGACGAGATGGTGTGGACTTTTGGCTGGGAGGCCAGTACGCAATTCGGGAGGCGGCGAATACGGCGCGAATTCGAAGAGGCGGTACGTTGGTACGGGTCGAATTAAACCAAGCGGCCTATCGACCGTGGCAGCGTTCGCCCGCAAGATGGTCGAGAATTCGGAGCCACCCCCCGGCACCGAGTTCTGCACCTTCATCACCATGCCCCAGGCGGCCGGTCCCCCCACCGGCCGCTCCCCCTTTCCGGGAATCGTGCGCTCCAGGCCCCTCCCCATCCGACGTTAATTGAAGGCAAGCGAGGCGGTTTGACGACTGCTGGAACTGTGCTAATTTCGCTGCCTCATGAAAAAGCGCATTGGCGTGCTGCTCTCAGGGCGCGGATCGAATTTCGAAGCGCTGGCGGCAAGCACCGTGGCAGGACGCATTCCCAACGCGGAGATCGCGATCGCAGTGAGCAATCGCGAAGATGCTCCCGGAATTGAAAAGGCGCGTGGGCTAGGAATCGAAGCGCGGGCAATTGCGTCAAAGGGGCTAGAGCGGGAGGCATATGACAGACTGGTTGCGGCGGCGCTAAGCGATAAAAATGTGGACCTCGTGTGCCTTGCCGGGTACATGCGGCTGCTCTCTCCTTTTTTCGTGGCGACCTTTCGCAATCGAATCTTGAATATTCATCCTTCCTTGCTTCCGGCGTTTCCGGGGCTCGAGCCCCAAAGACAGGCGCTCGAACATGGCGTGAAATTCTCGGGCTGCACGGTGCACTTCGTGGACGAAAATCTCGACGCGGGACCGATAATCATGCAGGCGGTTGTCCCTGTCGAAGACGGCGACACGCCCGAAACTCTTGCCGAGCGCATTCTGCGAGAGGAGCACCGTATTTACACCGAGGCGGTGCGCATAGTGCTCGAAGGGCGATGCCGCATCGTGGGCCGTCGCGTTTTGGCCGATGGCGGGAAAGGCCCCGGGGGAAAATAAGTGGCGCCCACGAAATTCAAGCCGGTCGAGGAACAGCTCGCGTACGTAAGAAAGGGCGCCGCGGAGATTATCCGCGAAGAAGAGCTGAAGGCGAAGCTCGACCAGTCCGTCAAGTCGGGTAAACCGCTCCGGGTATACCTGGGCGTGGACCCGACCGCGCCCGACATTCATCTGGGTCATACCGTAGTCCTGCGAAAGCTGAAACATTTTCAGGATATGGGCCACACGGCGATTTTTCTGATCGGGGATTTCTCGGCGATGATCGGCGACCCGACGGGGCAATCGGAAACGCGGCCGCCACTAACGCGAGAACAGGTGGACGCCAACGCGAAGACCTACCTCGATCAAGTCCACAAAATCCTCGATCGCGAAAAGACGGAGGTCCGCTTCAACAGTGAATGGCTCGCGAAAATGACGAGCTACGATACGGTGCGGCTATGCGGCCACTACCGGTTGGCGCGGATGCTCGAGCGCGAGGATTTTCGTTCGCGCCTGGAGAAAAACCAGCCGATTTCCGTTCACGAGTTGTTGTATCCGCTGCTAACCGCCTACGACGCTGTGGCGCTGCAATCGGACGTGGAGCTGGGCGCCACGGAGCAGAAGTTCAATCTATTGGTACACCGCGAAATACAGCGCGAATACGGGCAGGCGTCGCAAGCCGTACTGACCATGCCGATTTTGGTAGGCTTGGATGGCGAGCGCAAAATGTCCAAGAGCTTGGGGAACTATGTGGGAATCACCGAGGCGCCGGGGGAAATGTTCGGAAAATTGATGTCTATTTCGGACGAGCTGATGTGGTCGTATTACGAGCTGCTGACGGATTTTGCTTCACCAGTGATCGTGCGCCTTCGGGAGGAGGTTCGCACCGGCGTGCTGCACCCAATGGACGCGAAGATGCAGCTGGCGCACACAGTGATCGCCGGCTTTCACGGAGAGGAAGCTGCCAAGAGAGCATCCATTGAATTCCGCCGGGTCTTCCGGGAGCGCCAAGCGCCCGACGAAGCGCCGAGTCACATAATCCCACAGGGCGCGCCAAGGCGCGTGTCTGCGTTGCTCGTGGAGTTGAAGCTAGCATCGTCCCGCAGCGAGGCAGAGCGGCTTATGAAACAAGGAGGCGTGGAACTTGACGGCGCGCGTGTGGATGATGTGAAACGAGAGATCGATCTCACGAAGCCTGGCGAGTACCTTGTACGCGCGGGCAAGAAAAAGTTTCTGCGCTTGGTGATCGAGTAGTCGAGCATTCGCTGAGCCGCTAGGCTACAAAGCCTTCCTGAAGGGAAAAGACTTCTTGTCTTCGAGGACGAGCTTAAATTCGTAACAGGTATCAGAACTTCCGTACTATTTTCCGCTAAACTCCCAAATCCCGAATCTATTTTCCCAAAAACAGACAATTTATCCGCTCCATTTATCCAAAAGTTCCCCTTTTGGCCCGGGACGCGAAGCAGAGACGTAGCATTGACTCTAACAAAACAAGTTTGTACTTCCTGGCAGAGGAATTGCTTGATCGAAGAGAGCGGCTTTCATTGACTGAGGGCAATAGCTGGCCAGTTTGTAGCGGAATTGGGGATATCGTTTGCTTCGAAGAGGAACCGCTGTCGGTTGGGTATATTTGGTTTCGCTCATATGTCTATTTTCGGTGACGTTCTGGGGAGCGGTTGTCACTCAACGAAATAGCGCGAAGCAAGAGCGACTCCCTGCAGCGTCAAACGTGGGGAAACCTTCCCTGGCACCCTCTAAGCCAAACCCAACTGATTCCCATTCCGGTACATTAACAGGTTCCCGAACTCTGTTTCCCTATTCGGTGATTCCGGGAGGCGTGGATGGCGCGCAAGAATTGCGCAACGCGCTGGAGCACGATCCGATCGCCGCTGCGCATTACGCGGGTTTTGATGTAAGCCGGACTCATGTTGAGCGGCTAGCAAGCGATGAGGAAATGTACGTTTCCTACCGGCTCAACAATCGTATCTATTGGACTCGCAAGAGACTAAGGCTCTTGAAGGGCGAAACGGTCATAACGGACGGCAAGAACGTGGCGAGGACCCGCTGCGGAAATCGGCTTTCTGAAACGGCCCAGTCCCCCGTGGCTGACAAGCAACCGCTCGACATGACACTGGATCCCTCGCCTCTGCCCGACCTGGCCGAGGCTCAACCGATTGCGCTGCCAATGGCGCTGCCATTCCCGGTTGCTTCGTCTGTGCTAACGCCAGGTTTAGGCGGTATAGTTCCGCCGCCTATCTTCCCGATCGAGGGAGGAGGTTCTTCACCTCGCAACCCGATAACTCCTCCGACTACACCGCCAACAACACCGATAACGCCGCCCATAACTCCTCCCGTTGCGACACCTGAGCCGGATAGCTTTGTATTGACTACCGCTGGAATATCCATCGTGCTGGCGAGCGGCTGGTTTGGATACTTTCGTCGTAGAATTCACGCGTAATTTCTGGGGCAACGGCTTGGCTGTGGCCGGGTGAGGCGAGCTGCGGTTACTTCCAAGAGATATACTTCTGCGTGGATACGAGTCCTTCCTGAGCGGCTTCCATATTTCGAACTACCGGCGCGAGATTGTGCCGCTCAAAGCACTGAGCGATTGCCTTTCCGATTTCGTCATGCCGGCCCGTGGCGAGCGCCACAACGCTGGGGCCCGCGCCGCTTAAAGCGACGCCCAGTAGACCCGGCATGCGAGGTAGAGCCAAGGCCTCCACGAGACCTGGAATCAAGGACTGGCGCGGCCCTTGATGCAGTCGATCTTGCATGGCATCCCAAAGAAGGTCATAGCGGCGGTCTTCGAGCGCCGCTACAAAGAGGGCGGACCGCTGCAGATTGTGCACCGCGTCGGCTCGAGACACGGTAAGGGGCAGAACAGCGCGCGATTTTTTGGTTTCGAGCTTCATACTCGGGGTGACGACAATCAACCGGATCACCTTGGGCCACTGCCTGCGAACGGCGGCGACTGTGCCATCGTTGCGGGTGAAGGTGACGACCAAGCCTCCCAGAAGAGCCGCCGCGACGTTATCTGGGTGCCCTTCCATCTCGGCGGCATAACGCAACGCCACATCCTTCGGTACTTGCCGCCCGGCGACCGCGAAACCAAGCGCCACGCCCGCAACGGTTGCTGAGGCGCTGCTGCCAAGCCCTCCCGCAACCGGTATTTCATTCTGGACGGCAAGCCGGACGCGAGGCAGAAGGAAGCCTTCGCGTTCGGCGGTATAGCGCATGGCGCGAAAAATCAGGTTTTCATCGGGGTCGCGCGGGAGGTCTGAGGTGCCGCGCACACCGCGGCTTCGAGCCAGTGTGCGCGAGCCGGGCTTCGAGAGGACAGTGGCGCGAACGCTCAGGTACATTTCCAGGGCAAGGCCGAGGCAATCGAGACCGGCTCCCATGTTGGCGGTCGAGGCAGGAACGCGCACCTCGAATGAGGGTTGTCTCGCAGAAGTCATAGGATCATGGCGAAAATGGGCTCAGGTGCGCGAGGCATTCCTCACGGCAGACTACCTTCCCTGCCGGTCCGCGCTAGCGCGTCCAGAATCGCGGCCTTTGTGGCCGCTACAGTTTTGGGAGCGTTTTGGAATGAACCCACAATGCGCTGCGCAGGGCCATCCGGCGAGTCCAGAACGAGCGTTCCGGTGTGATAACGGCTCACGTAGCTGGGATCCTTGAGCATGCTTCCGGTGAGCACCGCGACCACCGAATCGTCGCTGCGGATATGCTTGGCGGCCACGAGCTTTTTGATTCCCGCTACAGTGGTGGCCGATCCAGGTTCGCAACCGATTCCATCGCGGCCAACCATCGCTTTGGCGTCGGCGATTTCGCGTTCGCTCACGGCGATTACCTTCCCGCCCGAGCGCAAGACGGCGCGAAGGGCTTTTTTCCACGAAACGGGAGCGCCGATTTTGATTGCGGTCGCCAGGGTGCGCGGATTCTCGACCGTCTCCATGGCGTCAGGGAGAGGCGCTGCGCCGGTTAATTGCTGGGCGTTTAATTCGGCAAACAAGTGCGCAACTGGCGCCGCGCCTTCCGCCTGAATTGCACTGAGTTTTGGGAGGCGACGAATCAACCCGAGATCGAGCAACTCCTGAAAACCCTTGCCGATCGCCGTGCCGTTTCCCATATTGCCACCGGGAACAACCACGTGGTCGGGAACCTGCCACGCGCATTGCTCCATCATCTCGAAAGCAACAGTCTTTTGCCCTTCGATGCGAAACGGATTTATCGAATTCGCAACGTAGATGGATGGATCGCCGCCCAATTCCTGGATCAGGCGCATGCAATCGTCAAAATTTCCGTCAATTTCACACACCTGAGCGCCGTAATCGAGACTCTGGGCGAGCTTTTCGGCGGAAATCTGCCCGCGCGGGAGCAGGACGGCGGCTCGCAATCCAGCACGGGCAGCATACGCCGCGAGGCTCGCGGAAGTATTTCCGGTACTCGCGCAGACCACTATTTGAGCGCCAAGCACGAGCGCCTGGGTGACGGCGGTAGTCATCCCGGTATCCTTGAACGAGCCGCTAGGATTGCAGCCCTGATGCTTGAGGCGCAGGTCGTCCAATCCACAGTAACGGGCGGAACGTGGGCCGTGATACAAGGGCGTATTACCCTCGAAGAGAGTCACGAAAGGAGCGGCGTCGTCAAAGGGAAGAAGCTCGCGATAGCGCCACACACCGCTGGCGTCGCGCGGATCGCGCGAGGCTGCGCGAGCCGACCATCGCTTGCGCAACGAGGCGGCGTCGTCAATTTCGGCCAGGCTGCAACGAATCTCGAGAGTTCCGCCGCAGCGAGAGCAGAGATAAATGCGCTCGTTCAGGTCGTATGTTGCGCCGCAAGCCGGATCAATGCAGCGGTGCACGGCCTTTTCCGTGACGATTTCCTTCAGACGGGCGGTCTTTTCGGTCATTTCAGGAAACCTTCACTTCCGATTCGAACGCAACCGACGCGCTAAGGTTGAATTCCCGGTGGGTGGCCTGAAGCGCGATTTTCATATCTTTTTCGGAAACGACGAAGGAGATGTTGCTCTCGGACGATCCCTGGGCGATGGCGATGATGTTGACGTTCTCGCGTCCCACGGCGTTGAATGTGCGTCCGGCGACGCCGGGGGTGCCTCGCATGTTTTCGCCAACCACCGCAACGATTGCGATGCTCGGATCCATGGTGATGTGCTCGACCTTTTCGTGAGCAACGTCCTGGGCAAATTCCTTACGGAGAGCCTCGACGGTCCGCTTGGCGTCGGAAGCGGCGACGATCAAGCAAATATCGTTTTGCGAGGATGACTGCGAAATCAGCAGGATGCTGGCGTGTACTTCAGCGGTGGTTGAGAATGTGCGGCCCACCACGTCTGGCGCGCCGACGATTCCCGGGCCGCCGACGGTAATCAGCGCAACGTCGCGAATCGCCGTGAGCGCTTTCACGCCGCCGCCGTTGCTGCGGCCCCTTGGAGTGATTTTCGTGCCAGGCTGCTCGGGCGCGAAGGTGTTTCGAATCCAAACGGGAATGCCTGCTTGCGCCACGGCGCGCAAGGTCTTCGGATGAAGCACCTTCGCGCCAAAGTAGGCTAGCTCAGACGCCTCCAGATAAGAAATTTCGGGGATCGTGCGCGCCTCCGGAACAAGGCGCGGGTCGGCGGTGAGCACGCCGTTCACGTCGGTCCAGATGATTACCTCGTCAGCGCTAAGAGCTGCTCCCAGAATCGTGGCGGAGTAATCCGATCCACCGCGCCCGAGCGTGGTGAGAACGCCGCTATCGGTGGCTCCGATGAAACCTGTCACCACCGGAACAATCCCTTTTTCGAGCAGCGGGCGCAGCCGCGCGATCGATCGCGCGTGCGTGCGATCCATCAGCGGGTCGGCGCCGCCATGATAGGAATCGGTAACGATTAGCTCCGTGGATTCGACAGCCTCGCTTGGCACGCCGTGCTCGCACAGGGTCGCGGCAACCATCGGAGCCGAAAGGCGCTCGCCCAAACTCGATACGGAGTCGAGGGTGCGAGGAGTAAGTTCGCGAAGCAAGGATGTTCCTTTGCAAAGTTCCTCGCCCTCGCCGAAGAGTCTTTCAAGGGAACTTGCCAGTTGAAGGCGCTTTTGCTTATCGCGAACGAGCACTTCCAGAGCCGCCGCGTGCTGCTTGCGTAGTTCAGCAAAAATCGCGCGGGAATGCTCGCGATCCCCAGCTTCGGAGCGATTCGCCGCCTGAATCAGCCGGTTGGTGACGCCGCTCATGGCCGAAACCACGGCTACGACCGGGCATTCGCGCGCCGCGTGCTTCACAATTTCAGCGACGCGGTTGATACACGACGCGTCGCCCACGGACGTGCCGCCAAATTTCATCACTCGCAATTGTGTTTTCATGTCCTAGGAAGCGCGGCGTGCAGCGACTGGAAGCCATCCGAAGCGAAAGTGGCCGCTAACCACGATGCCGCGCCACAAAAAACTATACACCAGCAACAGGACTTGCGCGACGGCCGCTGCGGTGGTGTGTGCCTGCTGCCATACGTCGCGTTAGCAAACCATTTGAGCAAAGGCGCCCACGCTTTAGCGCTGCTGAAGGCCAGTTTTATCTCCCGCGAGCTTGCCCGTATAAATTGCCATTCCAACGGCGGCATTCATGCCGGCCTTTTCCAGCGCCTTCACCTCATGCATGCTGCGAATTCCTCCTGCCGCGGTAATGGGCAGCGATGTTACAGCGCGAAGTTCGCGGAACCAGGGAAGGTCGGTGCCCTTCAAGGTTCCCTCGTTATCGACAAACGTGGACAGAAACTCGGAGCAGAAGGGTTCGAGCTGGGGAACCACCTCGCTCGGTTTTAGCTGCAGGCGTTCTCGCCAGCCACGCACGACGATTCGCCCCTTTTCCGTATCCAGGGCGATCATCACGCGCCTGCGCCCAACGGCCGAGGCCATTGTCTCTAAGAAATCGCGGTCAACGCTTCCATTTCGGAAAGCCGCGCTGCCGATGATGACTTTTTCCGCGCCCCACGAGAGTATCTTTGCCGCGCGTGCTACAGTGCGGATGCCGCCGCCAACCCGTACTTTGACTTTTGCACGGCGGCAAAGCAGCCTGATCCACTGACCGTTGGAACCTTTTCGCATGGCGGCGTCGAGATCGATGATGTGCAAGATGGGATAGTCGCGAAATCGGTCGAGCAAGCCGAGAATATCGTTGACAGCCAAGACTCGCCGCCGGCCCCTTACCAACTGCACGGCCTTGCCGCCCTGAAGATCGATACAAGGAATAATCATCGGATGATTGACTTCACCGGCTAAGACGCACCGGCACTCCGCGCGCGCCGAGATATTGCTTGAGCGCGCCGATCGAGTGAGTCTCGCCATGAAAAATCGAAGCCGCGAGCGCCGCATCAGCGCTGCCTCGGCTGAAAACCGCAAGAAAATCGTCGAATGTATTCGCTCCACCGGAGGCGATTACGGGCACGGAAACGGTCGCTGCGATTTTCGCGGTAAGTTCGCAATCGAACCCGCTGCAGGTGCCGTCGCGGTCGATTGAGGTGAGCAAGATTTCACCCGCGCCGCGCGAGACGGCTTCCGCGGCCCAAGCCGCCGCGTCCAGTCCGGTTGCATCGCGGCCGCCGCGCGTGTAGGGCTCCCATGAATCACCCTTGCGCTTCACATCCATCGAAAGGACCACAGCCTGCGCGCCAAATTGCTGCGCCAACTCCGAAAGCAATTCCGGGCGCTCGACCGCGGCAGTGTTCACTGTCACCTTATCCGCACCGGCACGCAACACGGCGCGGCCATCCTCCATCTTGCGGATGCCACCTCCGGCGGTGAGCGGGATATTCAGCTGCTCGGCGACGCGACGAATTGTTTCGAGAAACGTCGCGCGCCCCTGGACCGACGCGCTGATGTCGAGGACTACCAGTTCGTCCGCGCCTTCCCGGTTGTAGCGAGCGCCGAGCTCGGCCGGATCGCCCATGTCGCGCAAGCCTTCAAACTCAATCCCTTTTACGACCCGGCCCGCATCCACGTCGAGGCAGGGAATGATTCTGCGAGCAAGCGTCATTGCACCGACTCCAGGAAATTGCCCAGCACGCGAGCACCCGCCTCACCGGATTTCTCCGGATGAAACTGGACGGCGCCTAGGCTTCGTTGCTCGATGACCGCCGCGAACGCGAAGCCGTGATCGCACGCCGCAACTGTGGATTCAGACGACGCCGGCGCCGCATAAGAATGCGCGAAATAGAAGTAGGCATCCTCCGGAATCCCTTGAAGCAACGCGCTCGCTCGCGTTCGGCGCAACTGATTCCAACCGATATGCGGTGACTTGACGTCCGCCGGCAGGGCGCGAACTTCGTCCGGGAAAAACCCGAGACCTGGGGCGCCCGGCGCTTCTTCGCTCGACGCGAACATCGCCTGCAATCCCAGACAGATTCCGAGTATCGGCACGCCGGAATGGTACGCTTCACGTAACGAAGAGGTCAGATTGCGCTCGCGCAGGCCGTTTACAAACGCCGAGAAATGCCCTACCCCCGGCAGCACAATCGCTTTTGCCGCACCGACCTGCGCGGGTTCGGTGGCGCGCTCGGTTTCAGCCCCAAGGCCTCGCAGCGCGCGTTCGACTGATGGAAGATTTCCCGCTCCATAATCGACAATCACAACTTTCATAACACGCCTTTGGTCGAAGGCAGCAGGCGCTTCAACTGCTTATCGCGCGTAACGGCGAAGCGCAACGCCTTCGCAAACGCCTTGAAAATCGACTCGACCTGATGGTGCGACGATCGGCCGTAAACCAGTTTCAGATGTACGTTCGCCGAAGCGGCCTGCGCGAAGGCGCGGAAGAAATCCTCCATCAGCTCGGTTTGAAAATCACCCACTCGCTGTGCCGTGATCTTGAAATTGCACACGCAATAGGCGCGGCCGGAAAAATCGAGCGCTGCTGCCGCAAGACAATCGTCCATCGGCATCAGGAAATAGCCCGCGCGCAGAATTCCGCGCTTTGAGCCGAGAGCCTTTTTCACGGTCTCCCCGAGCGCGATGCCTACGTCTTCAACGGTGTGGTGCTGATCCACATCGAGATCTCCTCGTGCGGCAAGCTCGATATCCAGCGCGCCGTGGCGGGCAATCTGCTCGAGCATGTGGTCGAAGAAACGAATGCCCGTACTGATGCGCGCCTTGCCGCGCCCATCGAGATTCAGGCGCAGGCGAATGTCCGTTTCCTTTGTCTTTCTGCGCAGACTCGCTCTTCTCATAGAATCGATTCCAGCTCGCGCAGCAAACGCCGCGTTTGATTGAGAGTGCCCAGCGTGATCCGCACGTAGCCTTCGCCGCCAAAATCGCTCGAACGATCGCGCACCAGCGTGCCTTCGGCCATCAAAGCTGCGACAATTTCCTTGGCCCGCCGGCCGAAATGTACGAGCACGAAATTACCGCCACTCGGGAAGTAGCGCACGCCCAGACGAGTCAAGCCTCCTTCGAGCTCTCGCCGGCTGCGGCGAACCTCGCGAACTGTGCGCGAGATGAACTCCCGATCGCGCATCGCCGCTTTCCCAGCCGCGAGCGCGGCCGCGCTGACGGGATACGGTGATTGAGCCTTGCGCATGATCGCAGCTAGCTCGCGATGGACAAAAATGCAGCCTAGACGCAACCCGGCCAGACCCGCGGCCTTCGAGAATGTGCGCGTCACGATCAAGTTCTTGTGCCGCCTGATCCAGGGAATCACGGTTACACGCGAGAACTCGAAATAAGCCTCGTCGATCACGACCATTGTGCGCGGGGCCGCTTTCAGTATCCGCTGCAACTGTTTTAGCGATAGCAGGTTGCCGGTGGGGCTATTCGGGTTGGGCAGAAAAAATACTCGCGGCCCGGTGCGCAATGCCCGTAGCACATTGTCCCACGGGAAACACATCGCATCGTCGTATCGCGGCGCTATGATCTTCGCTCCAGCCAATTCGCAATAGAACCGATACATCGCGTAGGTTGGCTCGACGAGTAAAACACGGTCCTTCGGATCGACGAACGAGTTTACAACCAGACTTAGCGCCTCGTCGGTGCCGTTCGTGAGCAGAAGTTCCTCAGTCCGGACGCCGAAATGGCCCGCAGCCTTTCGCCGAACCGTTTCTTGCTCGGGATATGCCGAAATTGATGCCGCGCTAAGTTTCGCCAGCGCGCGCCAAACCGCCGGTGAGCAGCCGATCGGATTTTCGTTAAAATCCAGCCGCAGCTTGTCAATGCGGCCTTCGAGCGGAGGATGATAGGGACGCATCCGCTCCACAGCGCGGCGCACCGGTATCGGGAGCGTCACTTGCGCACCTCCACGGAGCGGGCGTGCGCTTGCAGGCCTTCGGCTCGTGCGAATTCCGCTACCACCGGTGCGAGACGCTCGACGCCACGACGCGATACTTCCTGCACGCTAATACACTTCACGAAATCCGAAACCGAAAGGCCGCCACGGCTGCGCGCCGCACCTCCTGTGGGCAGGACGTGGTTGGTGCCGCTCGCGTAATCGCCGAAAGATTGCGCACTCCAGCCACCGAGGAAGATGCTCCCGGCCGAGTGGATTTTCCCGAGCAAGCCGTTCGCACCGCCCGGCAAACTCAAATGCTCTGGCGCGAACCGGTTCACGAATTCCACAGCGGCTGCGCTGTTGGGCGCGATCAGCACGGCGCCATTTTTGGCCAGCGATCTCGAAGCGAGGTTGGTCCCGGGCAATTCTGCAAGCTGCCGGGCGATCTCGCGGGTCACCGAACGAGCCAGCGCCGAAGATGTCGTGACAAACAGCGAAATCGCATCGGGATCGTGCTCGGCCTGTGCGATCAGATCCGCGGCGATGAATCGCGGATTCCCGCGCGTGGCGAATACGAGCGCCTCGGTCGGCCCTGCCAGCATGTCGATCGCGCAATCGGCGCTGACGATTTGTTTCGCGGCGGTCACGAACCGATTTCCCGGTCCGAAGATCTTGTCAACGCGCGGAATCGAGCGCGTCCCATAGGCGAGTGCTGCGATTGCCTGCGCGCCTCCGATTCTTGCAATATGCCGCACGCCAAGCTGCTCCGCCGCTGCTAGCAATTGCGCACCCGGGTGTGGGCTTGCCACTACGATTTCGCGCACGCCCGCCTCTTGGGCGGGGATCACCGTCATGAGCAGCGTGGAAACAAGCGAAAATCGCCCGCCCGGAAGATAGCAGCCGATGGCATCAATTGCGCGCACCAGCTGACCGGCACGCACACCGGGCTCCAGGTGTATCGTCCATTTCTGCGGCTTCTGGCGACGCGCTACGGCGCGAATATTCCGTGCCGCGTGATCCACGGCGGCGAGAAATTCGCGCGAGACTCCCTTGCGGGCGCTGGACAATTCCGCACGCGACACCCAAATGCTGCTCGAATTGAGCGCCAGTCCGTCCAGCCGCTTTGTCCATGAAAAGAGCGCTGCGTCGCCCCGCCGCCGCACGTCATCCACAATACGTGCGGCAACTCGCGCGGCCTCGCGGCTGCTGGCCCTTCGCGAAGCCAGGATTTTTTTCTCCGCCGCACTGGTAAGCCGCAGAATGCGCATCAGTACACGACCTTATTCAACGGATATTC
>DATDMO010000265.1:0-3296 GCA_036518755.1 Candidatus Acidiferrales bacterium
TGGGTCCTGACAGAAAATTCAAGTAAGTTAAATGTTCGTTGCCGTCATACCGTCGGAAGCCGGTATCCAGATGTATTTGAATTCACTGGATTCCGGTCGCGCTAGCCATTGCAGCTCGCCCGGAATGACGATGTTTTTTTGTCGCGTACTTTGGTTCCATGAAAATAGGCGATTAATTCGATCATACCAGTTCAACGACTACGCCTTCATTGGCACGCAGCAAAAGCTCGTTCTCAACTCGCTCGTGCTCACGATCGAGGTAAGTCGAGATGCGTAGTAAAGCGCTCTGCGCCTGCAACTCGCCGACGTTGAAGTTGCGTGATTGCCCGGCGAAATTGAGCACGATTAAAAATCGGCTTTCCGCTGATTTTCGCATATAGGCGATCAAATCATCACCGGCCGGGAGCGCGGCATAATCGCCGACGGATAGTGCCGGCTCTTTCCGGCGTAACTCTATCAGGCAGTGATACAGATTGAGTATTGAACTGGCCTCTTGCCTCAAATTAGAAACGTTGATGGTTTTAAAATCATCGGCGAGAGGCAACCAGGGAATGCCGGTGCTAAATCCCGCCCATTCTGCGTCGCTCCATTGCATCGGTGTCCGGACCGGGTCCCGTCCCAGTCCTAATCCCGGAACATTTTTTTCAAACGGATCTTGCACTTGATCGGGTGCAACCGCTACGTCTCGCATACCGATCTCATCACCGTAGTACATCGTCGGCGTGCCGCGGAGCGTCAATAGCAGCATCGCCGCGATGCGTGCCTGCGCCGCTCCGGCACGGCTGGCGATGCGTGGCTTGTCATGATTGCCGAGCACCCAGTTGGGCCAAGCATAAGAAGGAAGCAGCGCTTCGTACCGCTCGACGGCAGCAGCGATCTCTTTGGCCTTCCAGGGCAATCGAATCAATTGAAAATTGAACGGCAAGTGCGCGCCTCGCCCACTCGCGCCGTAATAGGCCATCAACCGTTCCACGGGCAAGTAAATCTCGCCCACCAGCATACGATCGTCATATTCTTCGATAACCCCGCGCATCATCGCGACGATCTCTTGCACCTCCGGCAAATCTGCCGTGTAAGTGGTGAGCAACTCGCGGTACGGTGACATGCCCGGGCGAAAATCCGGATTGGGCGGGTTGTCGCGAAATTCGGTGTCTTTGACCAAATGGTGCATGACGTCGACGCGAAAGCCATCGACGCCACGATCGAGCCAAAAGCGCAGCACAGCGAGCATGGCGCGCTGCACTTGCGGATTGCGCCAATTGAGATCGGGCTGTTCTTTCAAAAACGCGTGATAGTAGTATTGTCCGGTTTTTTCGTCCCGTTCCCAGGCGTCGCCGCCAAAATTTGCCCGCCAATTGTTCGGTGGCCCACCGCCGGGACTCGGATCCTGCCAAATATACCAGTCGCGCCGCTTGCTCGAGCGCGACGCCCGCGCATCGATGAACCAGGGATGACGATCGGAGGTATGATTCGGCACATAGTCGAGCAAGAGCTTCATGCCGCGCCCATGAACATCGGCGAGTAACGCGTCGAATTCCGGCAGGGTGCCAAAGATCGGGTCTATGTCAGTATAGTTGCTGATGTCGTAGCCGAAATCCGCCATCGGCGACGGATAGATCGGCGAAATCCAAATGGCATCCACACCAAGCCACTCGAGATAGTCGAGCTTCCGGCGGATGCCACCGAGGTCGCCGATGCCATCGCCGTTGCTGTCCATGAAGGAGCGCGGATAGATTTGGTAAATGATGCCGCGTTCCCACCAATGAAAATTATTTATTTTCGATGACTCACTCATTTGTCGGAGTTCCAGGTTCCGAGTTCTTAGAAATTATGAGAGTCTCTTTCGCAGAAATAATAGCTAAGCGGATAAACACTAGGAACCGAATGCCATTAATTATACAAAAATTTCGATTTCGTTGATGGCACGTGGGTTGCTCGATTCCACGGGCAGGAGGTGCACTGAATGAGAGAGGTAACGCCGCCTGGCTAGAAAAAGCACCGAAAGTGAATGGAGCAGAACCCTGGTTCCAGTCGCCAGATGTTATGCCTTCACGCAGAACCCCGGAAGGTTGGCTTCGCATTAGCGCAGCCGCTATAAGAAGAGGCTCAACACTGACAGGCAACGACGACCAGACGGGCACTAGAAGGACGCTCCGTTTAGCCAGCGGATAAAAATTTGAGTGGTTGTGGCGGCGTGATGACGCCCCTGGGAGGGCTCCAAGAAATTGGGAGCCCTTTCTCGTTTTGGTGCTAACGGATTTGTCCCGAAGCCAGATTATTCAATCACCTCGATTGCGAGCCGATAAGCCGGCAATCGGTAGCCGTGCGGCAACGCCGGGAAGTCGCGGGCGTAAGTTAAAAATGGCGTCTGGTAATTCCACGGCACCCGGTCTTTGCCGCGATAAATCGCTGGATATAAATCGATCAGGTGGATCCCCGGGCGGCCGGTGCCCACCAGGTTCACCGTCACATCACCGTTCGTATTAAAACCGCAAGCATATCCCAGCACAGCGTTGTCGTAAGTCACAGCCAACGTGTTATCGAGCTCGGTCCAGCCGACGCCCTTGATCTGCACTGTAAAGGTTTCGCCGACTTTCACCCGCCGTGGCGAAATTTTCACCAAACTCTGTTCGAGATAATACGGTATTTCCGCGAACACACGGTCCTGTGTCGCAATCCTTATTAAGTGCCAACCGCCGAGATCGTCCGGCATGGTGAGGGTCTTTTTCAATGATCCATCGGGCGCCGTCCTAACCTTGCCAAGCGGCACATAATCGAGATTCCATCCGCTCGGAGTCATACGGTTGCCGCGCGCCGTAACGAAATGAACATCAACATCCGTATTGCTCGGCAAATTTCTTGCGCTGAGAACGGCTTTGGTGTTCACCGCCCCTGACGCAGGCATCAGCGTGGCCGCTCCTGGTAGCGATTTGCTGCTCATCGTGGTGCGCGGCGCATCGCCCTTGAGCACGGCAACGCGGCCCTGCTCCGGCCATTCGATCTTGTCTGGAGGAATTTCGTTATCGCTAGTGATATCGAAGCTGAAACGAAACTCCTGCCGATTATCGAGATGCGCATAAATGTAGGCCTGCGGAGATTGTTGCGTGTTGAGGTAGGCGCCTGGCGCATAGGCGGTGCTGTTGTTGAGTTGGATGAGATGTTTACCGGGCTCACCCGCAGCTCGAATCTGGAAGACGGCGCTGCCCTTCGTGGTCACCGCGGAGATTTCACCGGTATATTTATTGTCATACCGCAGCGCCATAAATTGCTCGAAACCGCGCCAGCCGATTCCGTTC
>DATDMO010000266.1:0-5068 GCA_036518755.1 Candidatus Acidiferrales bacterium
CTGAACGACGAGACGCTGCGCGACGGCCTGCAGAACCCTTCGGTGCGCGACCCCTCGCTCGGCGAAAAAATCGAAATCCTGCACTTGATGGAAGACCTCGGAATCGACCTCGTCAATATCGGTCTCCCTTCCGCTGGTCCGCGTGCATTCGCCGATGCGGAGGGACTCGCCCGCGAAATCACCGCCTCGCGGATGAAAATTCGCCCTAATCTCGGCGGCCGCACGCACAAGTCCGATATCCAGGCGATGATCGATGTTTGCGAACGCGTCGGCAGGCCCATCGAAGTGGCCATGTTTTTGGGATCGAGTCCGATCCGTCGCCTGGTCGAGGATTGGAGCGTCGAACACCTGCAGCGCACCACCGAGGAAGCCGTCAAGTTTGCCGTCTCCGCGGGCCTTCCGGTGATGTACGTCACGGAAGACACAATTCGCACCGATCCGCCGACGGTAATCGCCCTCTATTCGACGGCCATTCGCGCCGGCGCTCGCGCCATCGTTCTGTGCGATACGGTGGGGCACGCCACTCCTCGCGGCGCCTACAATTTGGTGAAGTTTGTGATCGACGAGGTTGTGCGGCCATCGGGGGAAAAAATCCGCGTGGACTGGCACGGGCACAACGATCGCGGCTTGGGTGTCGCCAACTCTCTTGCCGCGATTTCCGCGGGAGCCGACCAAGTCCACGCCGTGGCGCTGGGCCTCGGCGAGCGAGTCGGCAACACGCCGATGGAAGCGATGCTCGTGAATCTGCGCCTCCTCGGCTTGATTGACCGCGACCTCTCCCGGCTCAAGGAATATTCCGAAGCCGTGGCCCGGGCAACGAACACTGCGATCCCTCCAAATTACCCGGTTGTAGGCCTCGACGCGTTCCGCACGCAGACCGGCGTCCACGCCGCCGCGATCGCCAAAGCTTACAAACGCGACGACACGGAACTCGCCGATGCGATTTACAGTGGAGTGCCCGCCCACCTCTTCGGCCTTGAGCAGATTGTTGAAATTGGTCCGATGAGCGGGCGCTCCAATGTAATCTATTGGCTCGGCAAGCGCGGGATTGCGGCGTCCGAAGATGTTGCAGACCGCATTCTTGCCGCCGCCAAACAATCTTCCCGCGTGCTCACGGAAGAAGAAATTCTCGCGCTCGTACCTTCTTCCGCCCGGCACTGAACGGTGATAAACATGCCCGCGCCGCAAGCCCCCGTGGAAACGATCATTCGTCCGCTCGTGAAGAGCGATCTGGACGCGGCAGACAAGATTGTTCGCGTAGCCTTCGGCACATTTCTCGGTTTGCCCGATCCGGCCGCTTTCATGGGTGACGCGAACTATGCACACACGCGCTGGCAAGCCGATCCCACTGCCGCAATCGGCGCCGAGCATAACGGCAAGCTGATCGGTTCCAATTTTGCGACGAACTGGGGCAGCTTCGGTTTTTTCGGTCCGCTCACAGTGCAACCGCAATACTGGGATCGCGGCATCGCACAGCAGCTGCTCGGCCCCACCATGGAAATTTTTCGGCGCTGGGGCAACCGGCATCTCGGCTTGTATACCTTCCCCGCCAGCACGAAACACATGCGGCTTTATCAAAAGTTCGGATTTTGGCCGCGCGATCTGGTGGCCAACGTCGCGAAGAGTGTCTCGCAGACGCTGCAGAGCTCCGTCGCCGCGCATTCCGAAACCAGCCTATTTTCCGAAGCTAAGGCCGAGGAACTCCCGGACTTGCTCTCCGCCTGCCGCCAGATTACGGACGCGAATTTCGAAGGGCTCGATGTGCAACGCGAGATTCGCGCCGCACTGCAACAGCGCCTTGGCGATACGGTGCTCCTGTGGCATAACTCAAAGCTGGCTGCCTTCGCCGTATGCCACTCCGGCTCGGGGAGCGAGGCCGGTTCCGGCGTCTGTTACATCAAATTCGCCGCAGTACGCCCCGGCATCACAGCGGCCGTCCAGTTCCGGCGCCTCCTTGATCAAGTGGCAGCGTTCGCCGCCTCGCGGGCGCGGAAAATCACCGCCGGCGTGAATCTTGCGCGGCGCGAAGCGTTTCAAGCCCTGCTCGACGCTGGATTTCGCGTCGAATCGCAGGGAATCGCCATGGAGACCGGCGACGCGTCTTCCGGCTACAACCGTCGCGACACCTTCATCCTCGACGATTGGCGCTGACAATTACCTTAGATTCGCGTGAAACCCGTTCTCATCTGCGGTATCGTGCTTTGGATGGCTGCACTCTCCGCTCGCGCGACCGACGATTCGATTTCCAAGCTAGCCCAGGATCCTGCCTGCCTGCGCGGCCTTTCCTGGATTGATAAGAACGTCGGCTGGGTTACGGAGCAGCAAATTCGCCTCACCGAAATTCCCGCTCCCGAGCTCGGCGAGGCCCGCCGCGGCGAGGCCCTGAGAGCGCTATTTGCCCTCAGTGGCTTCGATGTGCGTACGGACCAGACCGGAAATGTAATCGGCGAACGCACGGGATCGGACCCCAAGAGCGTCGTCTTGTTCGTCGCTCATCTCGATACCGTTTTCCCGGCGGGAACCGATGTTCGCGTAAAGCACGAACGCGGCCGTCTTACGGCGCCCGGCATTTCCGATAACGGCGCGGGCCTCGCCGCCATTGTCGGGCTGGCGCGCGCGCTTGCCGAATCACAGATTCGCACGGAGAAAACTATCGTTTTGTCCGGCGACGTCGGCGAAGAAGGAGAAGGAAATCTGCGCGGCATTCGGGCGCTTGTGGAGGAGTATGGCTCGCGCCTTTCGGCCGTAATTGCCGTAGACGGGCCTTCCGCCGAGTACATCACCAATCAGGCAATCGCATCGCGCCGTTTGGAAGCCGTGGTTGCGGGGCCCGGGGGGCACAGCTGGTCCGATTTCGGCATCGCCAATCCGATTACGGCCCTCGCACGAGGAATGGTCCGCTTCGCGACGACGCCAGTTCCCGACGATCCGCGGACCACTTACAACTTCGGTGTCGTCGAGGGCGGAACTTCCGTCAACGCCATTCCCTCACGCGCCTCGGTGAAGATTGACTTGCGCTCGGAAGATGAAAGCGAACTCGCGCGTTTGGAAGCGTCTCTGCGTCAGGCTATGCAGTCCGGAGTAAACGAGGAACTTGCGGCAACGCATTCTTCCAACAGCATGCTTCAGCTCGGTTTTCGTTCGCTTGGCACCCGCCCTGCCGGCAAACTGCCGGAAGATTCGCCGCTGGTCACAACCATTCGCGACGTCGATAGCTTTCTCGGCAATCGTTCGCGCCTCGAACGCAGCTCCACCGATGCCAACATCCCGCTTTCGCTGGGAATTCCGGCGCTGGCGCTCGGCGGGGGAGGGAAGGGCGGCGGTTCGCACACGCCCGAAGAGTGGTTCGATCCCGCCGGACGTGAGCTCGGTCTGAAAAGGCTGTTTCTCGCCGCCGTCGCCCTTGCCGGCATCGAGCGCTAGGTGTTCATTTTTGAACCCGTTGCAAGTAAGCGAGAAACTGTTCCGCGTTGGCACGTTCGGTCGGATCGGTTGCGTTTGCGCGAGCGGTTCGCGCAACAGTCTCGGCGTCTCCGAAACGCCCCATTCGCGCCAGCACCTGGGCAAGCGAAAGTGCGTAAAGTGCGTTGCCAGGTTCGAGCGAAACACCCTTTCGCGCAATGGCCAGCGCCTCCGTCAAATTCTCATTGGAAGCAGCCAGATAAACGGCCAGCAATCCATACGAAGGAGCGAAATCCGGATCGAGCGCGATGGCCTGGCGCAGGTCGTCCTCGATCTGCGCGTCGCCCGCCGGCACGTTTCGTTCCCCGAAACTTAGATACGCGCGAAGGTAGCGCGTGAGGGCGTTCTTTGGATCGAGTTCCACCGCCCGAGAAAAAGACGTCAGAGCCTCCTCTCGCTGTCTGCTGGATAACTGCATCAGGCCCAAATTTTGATATGCGAGCGGCAGTTTTGGATCGAGCTGCAGGGCCTGCTCCAAAAGTGGCTTGGCCTCTTGCGGATGTCCGCGCAAGGCCGCGAACCCGCCAAGGTAGGCGTCAGCCTCGGCATCGGAAATCTCGCGCGTTCGTAAATCCGCATCAGGAATCGGCGGTGGCGCCGGTCCATGCACCTCAAGAAAAGACGAGCCGTTAACATATCTCTGTAGGTCCCGTTGCAGTTTGTTGAGATCGCCGAACGCCTTGATGGCCGCCTCGTTCTGGCTGCCGTCCTGCTGGAGTCCCCGGAGGTAAGCCATAAGAAGCGGTTTGTGGCTGCCGTTGTCTCCGAGCATCAGATAATGCGTTAGCGCCCAGGACTCCGCATAGAACATCGATGTTTGGTGCTGTTCGTTGTAATAGGGCGAACTTTGGTCCACCTTGAAAAGTACGTCGAGGGGAATCAGCCTGTTTGCCCGAAGCTCCTCGATCAGGTTGGGATCGGGTTCCCCGAGGCGTGCTTCTTTCTCCGTTACCTCGGAGTTTCCGAAGAAATCCGCGAGGCCTTCGGCAAGCCAGACGGGCAGTCCAGGGAAATAAGGCAGAGTCAGGGAATGATAGTACTCGTGATAAATTCCTTCGTAAGGGTTGGGGCCTGGTGCATCAAGCTGAACTGCGGCTTCGAATTGCTCCAGGTTGTAGAAGAAGATTCCGGCGGGATGAGTATGCCCCTTCGTCCCCCAGTATTCGGGCAGCAGGGCGCGCAGCGAGTTTTCGTTCTTTACCGCAAGAATCGTGATGACCGGGCTGGAATGGCCGCTCGCAATTACGATGTATTGGCGAAATACGGAGCGGATTTGTTCGAATTGCCGCGCCGTCTTGAGCGCCTGCTTTTCACCCGCGTTACATACGACGACGAAATGTGGGCTCCTGGCCTCGAACCAAAGCTCATGCTTCTCGCCCCAAGCCGGAGTGGCGAAGAAAAGACAGCAGACGAGGAGAAGCCCACCAAATGTCGCACGCATGGAGTGCCTCAGTGTTTACCGTGTCCCGGCAGCGGGTCAAGTTTTATTGCGGCGTCGGCGTGCTTTTGAAGCCTCCCCTTGTCGCCGGTGCCGCGCGCCGCATAGACTCAAATTCCCATGATTAGCAAACGCGCCCTGGCAAACCTTGCACTGGGCTTTTGCGCC
>DATDMO010000267.1:0-3175 GCA_036518755.1 Candidatus Acidiferrales bacterium
GCTTCGCGCACGGTCAATTGCAACACTTCATGAATGTTCTTACCGTGGTAACGCACTTCCAGCACACCGCTCTTGAAGCGCGTGCCACGGCACTCCTCGCAGATGAGTTCGACGTCCGCGAGAAACTGCATTTCGACGGTGACCGTGCCGTCGCCCTGGCACGTTTCGCAGCGTCCGCCGGGGACGTTGAACGAAAAATGGCCGGCGGCGTAGCCACGGCGCTTGGCGTCGGGCGTATCCGCGAAGACTTCGCGAATGGCGTCGAAGGCTTTCAAATACGTGGCGGGATTCGAACGCGGCGTGCGCCCGATGGGCGACTGATCCACGATAACCACTTCGCGCAAGTCCGCATCGCCCTCGAGCCGGTCGCAAAATTCCTTGACGCTGCCGCCCACGCGTTTGGCTGCCAGGGCTTTGTACAAAACGTCGTGCACCAGCGTGGATTTGCCCGAGCCGCTCACTCCGGTCACCACCGTGAGCGTGCCGAGCGGAATCATCACATCGAGGTTTTGCAGGTTGTGCAGGTAGGCGCCGAAAAGGCGCAGAAATTTTCCCGCCGGCTTGTGGCGCTTGTTGGGAACTGGAATGCGCAATTCGCCATTGAGATAGCGGCCGGTAAGCGATTTGGATTCCTGGAGAATTGCGCTGTACGGGCCTGCAAAAAGCAGCTTGCCGCCAAGCTCCCCAGCGCCGGGCCCCAGGTCAATAACGTGATCGGCGGCTTGAATCGTATCGGGGTCATGCTCCACAACGAGAACCGTGTTCCCCAAATCACGGAGCGACTTCAGGATGTCGATCAAACGTTGCGTGTCGCGAGGATGCAAACCGATGGAAGGTTCATCCAGCACGTATAGCGCTCCGACCAGGTGAGAACCGAGGGATGTCGCAAGCTGGATGCGCTGCGACTCTCCACCGGATAGCGTGGAAGTCAGGCGGTCGAGAGTGAGATAGTCGAGTCCTACCTCATCTAAAAACTGTAGACGCGTGCGAATTTCTTCCAGAATTTTGTCGGCGATCTTCAATTGCACTTCGGAGAGCTGCAAGTCCGAAAAGAAAGCACGCGCTCCCTTGACCGTGAACTCGCAAACCTCGGTGATGGATTTCCCGGCGATGCGCACGGCGCGCGCTTCGGTGCGCAAGCGTGTGCCCCCACATTCAGGGCACGTAGCATAGCCACGGTAACGGCTCAGAAAAACGCGCACGTGCAGCTTGTATTTCTTGCGCTCCAGCCATTGAAAAAATCCTTTCACGCCCTCGTAATCGTTTTCCGGATCCCCTTCGAGAACCAGGCGCTTTTGCTCGCCAGTTAGTTGCCGCCAGGGAACGTTTGTTGGGATGCCGCGCTCGCGCGACCACGTCTTCAAATCCTGAAAAAGACCCTTGTAGCGCGGCTTGGTCCACGGTTCGATGGCGCCCTCTTCGATGGACTTGCCAGGATCGGGAACCACCAGATTCAAATCGAAATCGATGGTGTTGCCGAAGCCCTGGCAGCGCGGACAGGCGCCGTAAGGATTGTTAAAGGAAAAAAGCCGCGGCTCCGGCTCTTGATACACGGTACCGTCGTTCTTGCATTCGAAGCGTTCGTTGAATGTCAGGCGCTCCGCGGCACTTCCCGAGGCGTCGCCGATAAATTCCAAAATCGCCTCGCCCTGCCCTTCCCGGTAACAAATTTCGATGGAGTCCACCAGCCTCGAGCGCGACTCGGGATTCACTGCCAAACGGTCAACAAGCACATAAACCGGTTTCGAAAAATCAACGTCGAGCAACGTCTCCGGCGATGAAAATTCATGCACGCGGCCGGCTTGGTACAAGCGGTTGAAGCCACACTTTTGCAATTCGAGCAGCCCTTGCCGCACTGCATCCGCTGTGGGAGCAGCCGACGCCTTTCTGCTCGATCGTTTCGAACCGGCGGGCAGCGCGGGCGCCGCGGTCCGAAACTGATAGAGAACATAGAATCGCCGCCCGGGCCGAAGCGCCAGGACCCGCGTGGCGATTTCGTCCGGATTGTCTTTGCGGACTTCCGCGCCGCATTTGATGCAAAACGTCTGCCCGCATCGCGCAAACAACAGCCGGAGATAATCATAAATCTCCGTGGACGTCGCCACCGTTGAGCGCGGATTGCGTGTGGAATTCTTCTGACGGATCGCCACCGCCGGAGCAATCCCCGAGATTTCTTCGACGTCCGGCTTTTCCATGCGCTCAAGAAATTGCCGTGCATAGGCCGACAGCGATTCAACGTAGCGCCGCTGGCCCTCCGCGTAAATCGTGTCGAAGGCAAGCGAGGATTTCCCCGAGCCGCTCACACCGGTAACGACCGTGATGGCGTTATGCGGGACATCTACAGTGATGTTCTTGAGGTTATGGACGCGCGCGCCGCGGACATGCAGCGTGTCTTGTTCCGGCTTCGAAGTATCCGCCGATGCCGTGATTGGTTTAGTCGCCAAAGCGAAGCCCAGACAGCAGGTTTTAAATCCACTGCCCAAACTTCAAATTATAAGGGGAGTGTCAAACGCGAGCAAACGACGGGTGGCACTGTCGATTCGAGAGGCGTTTCACCAATACCAGGTCACGGTTCTTCCGTCAGCACGATCTCCCCGATTCCACCGGAAACGTTTAGGCGGATCGTTGTGGGCGATTTTCCGTAAGCTTCGTTCGTATAGGATCCTCCCTCCTCTTTTAGCCCGTCTGTACGGATGGACCCAATACCGCCCGATGCATGAGCAATAACGCCAATTCTCTTCGGCAGGCGAATGTTAGCCTGGCCCACTCCACCTTGGATGTCTGCGGTCAAATCCGCCTTGCGGTCACCGGTCAAGTCCACATTCACCTCGCCGGCTCCCAGATGAAGATCCAGACGTGTGAGGGGAATGTCCCGAAAATCCAGGTTGCCCTGCCCCGCGCCCATATCCACGCGCAGCTCCAAAGGAAGGTCTTTGCTAAAGTGCAGCGTCCATTCGTTGCTGGAATTGCCAAAGTGGACAGGATGGGAATACTGGGTGATGGTGATCTGGCCTACGCCATCCGTGACGCGGTAATCCACGCGAGGTTCTTCAAAGCTGTTCGTAAATCTGAAATCGGCGTCGAGCGCATGTGCGGAGCCCGCACTCACCGTCAGCTCGCCCGCCCCTATATCCAGTTTCGCGCGTGCGGACTTTGCTCCCTGAAGATCCACGGT
>DATDMO010000268.1:0-7221 GCA_036518755.1 Candidatus Acidiferrales bacterium
CAAGGACTACGAAAGCGCGGGCCATGAAACGTAAGGCGAGCATCTCTCACGACGAGGCTATCGTTCGGCGACTGCGGAAGGAGCCGGACTTTGCGGCTGAGTATCTGAAAGCCGCTTTGGAAGACGAGGACGAACCACGCGTTCTGCTGATTGCTTTGCGTCACCTTGCGCAGGCGCAGGGAACAGCGAAAGTCGCCAAGGCTGCCGGCATTGAGCGTGAGAGTCTCTATCGAGCATTGTCACCTCATGGCAATCCCCGCCTATCCACGTTAGTGGCCGTCACCAGGGCGATTGGGTTGAGGCTTACTGTCGAAGCCGCTTAGCGAAAAACAAAATCCGCGCGCATCTCAAAGCCGAAGATGCCGGGCTAAAGGACCCGGCGCTACATTTAAACCCTGAAGTAGCGGAATGCTAGGATTTTGCCGAGGAGGCGAGGCCAGTGGGGGAGAAATACGAAGGGATTGATGCGGCGGTCAGGCAATTTATCGAGGGGCAGCAGATGTTCTTTGTGGCGTCGGCGCCGCTCGACGCGAGTGGCCACATAAACGTTTCGCCGAAGGGGCTCGACACGTTTCGGGTGCTAGGGCCGAAGACGGTGGCGTACCTCGATTTGACGGGCAGCGGGATCGAAACGGTGGCGCACGTGAAGGAAAACGGGCGAGTCGTGCTGATGTTCTGCGCGTTCCAGGGCGCGCCAAGAATTTTGCGGCTGCACGGGCGAGGACGAGTGGTGGAAGCTGGCGATGCGGAGTTCTCCGAGACGCGAGCGAAATTTCCGGATCACGACGGCGTCCGGTCGATTATCGTGGTTGAACTCACGAATATCAGCGATTCGTGCGGATTCGGCGTTCCTCTCTATCGCTACGAAGGACAGCGAGAGCAGCACGGCGCATGGGCACGGAAGCTCGGTCCCGAAGGGATAACGACCTACCAACAGAAAAACAATCGACGAAGTCTTGACGGATTGTCGGGAATATCGACTGGCGGTTAGCAGGTGTTGATTCCACGCCTCGCACCCTTCGCAAACCCCGCGAAGGGATGCGGCACCCAACCTTGTTCTATCGAGCTTGTGGCTAATTCTGGTGTGGTGTTGTCCACGCGCTTCGATGTTAATGGTGGAAAACAGGGAAACAAAGAGTGGCCCACCCGCCAATCGGCGGGATGGGGAGCGCGTGCCGCATGAAGGTCCACGAGGCTAATACAAACCAAGGCAAGGGTCTCACCCCAAAACTACTGGGGTGAGCTACATAAATGCTATTCGTCGTCGGGGGTGCCGGCGACTTTCAGGACGGCGAGGAAGGCTTCCTGGGGGATATCGACGCGGCCGACGCGCTTCATGCGCTTTTTGCCTTCCTTTTGCTTTTCGAGGAGCTTGCGCTTGCGGGTGATGTCGCCGCCGTAGCATTTTGCCAGCACGTTCTTGCGCAGCGCCTTGATCGTTTCGCGGGCGATGATGCGGCTACCGATGGCGGCCTGCACGGGGACCTCGAACATCTGGCGCGGAATCAATTTGCGGAGGCGGCTCACCAGGTCGCGGCCGCGTTCGTAGGATTGATCGCGGTGGCAGATGATGGTGAGCGCGTCCACCGGCTCGCCGCCCACCAGCACGTCGAGCTTCACCAAATCCGATTCGCGATAGCCGGAAAGATGGTAATCGAGCGACGCGTAGCCGCGCGAAACGCCTTTGAGCCGGTCGTAAAAATCGAGCACGATTTCATTCAGCGGCATCTCGTAGGTGAGCATGATGCGCGTCGGCGAAAGATATTCGAACTTTTTCTGCACGCCGCGCTTTTCTTCGCACAGCGCGAGCACTCCGCCAACGGATTCTTCCGAGGTGATAATCATCGCGGTCAGGATAGGTTCCTCGATCTTCTGAATCGAAGTGGGGGGCGGAAATTTCGTGGGGTTATCGACTTCTTTTACTTCGCCATCCGTGGTGGTGATGCGGTACTGCACGCTGGGCGCGGTGGTGATTAGGTCAATATTGAACTCGCGCTCCAGCCGCTCCTGCGCGATTTCCATGTGCAGCAGGCCGAGAAATCCGCAGCGGAAGCCGAAGCCCAGCGCGACGGAATTTTCCGGCTCGTAGAAAAAGGCGGCGTCGTTCAATTGCAGCTTGCCGAGCGCGTCGCGAAGCATTTCGTAATCGCTGGCGTTCACGGGGAAAAGGCCGGCGAAAACCATAGGCTTGATGGCTTCGAAGCCGGGAAGCGGCTCGGCGGGGCGGCCGGCTTCGACGACTGTATCGCCTACGCGCGCGTCGGCTACTCGCTTGATATTGGCGATGACGAAGCCGACATCGCCGGCGGCGAGTTCTTCGAGCGCGACGGGCTTGGGCGTGAGCACGCCGAGATTTTCAACTTCGTAGACTTCGTCGCTGGCCGAGAGGCGAATCTTCATGTGGGGAGCGAGGCGGCCTTCCATCACGCGCACGAGGATTACGGCTCCGCGATAGGAATCGAACCAGGAATCGAAAATCAGGGCGCGCAGAGGCGCGTCGGCCGAACCTTTCGGCGGCGGGACGTGTTTCACGATGGCTTCGAGGACGTCTTCCACGCCGAGGCCGCTTTTGGCGCTGATCAGCAGGGCGTCGTCGGCCGGAATGGCGAGGACGTTTTCAATTTGCTCTTTGGCGTAATCGGGCTGCGCGGCGGGCAAGTCGATTTTATTGATCACGGGAATGATGGTGAGATTGTGGCGCGAGGCGAGGAAAGCGTTGGCGACGGTTTGCGCTTCCACGCCCTGGCTGGCGTCGACGACGAGGAGAGCGCCTTCGCACGCGGAAAGCGCGCGGGAAACTTCGTAGGAAAAATCGACGTGCCCGGGGGTATCGATCAGATTGAGGCGGTACTCGTTGCCGTCCTTCGCGCGGTAATGCAGGCGGATGCTTTTGGCCTTGATGGTGATGCCGCGCTCGCGCTCGAGGTCCATCGAATCGAGCAACTGGGCGGTCATCTCGCGCTGGGTGACGGCGCCGGTGAGTTCGAGCAGGCGGTCGGCCAGGGTGGACTTACCGTGGTCGATGTGCGCGATGATGCAGAAATTGCGGATGAAACGAGGGTCCATGGGCTCCTAGCGAGTGTGCCACAGTTCGGAGCGCGCCGCTCACTTCGACTTGGGCTGCTCGGTTTCGTGGATGAATGCGGCAACATTGTCGTGCAACGCTTTTAGCGAAGCCGAGTGCGCATACACCATGTGGCCGGATTCATAAAACTTAAATTCGATATTGCTTTGCAATTTGGGCGGAATCGGCAGGTGATGCATTTCGTAGATGCCTTCGTAGAAAGGCGTGGCGAGATCGAAATAGCCGGCGTTCAAGAGGACTTTGAGATTCGGATTGTATTTCATCGCGTTGGCGAGATCGGGCATCACGTTGGTGGCCTGCGATTGCGGGCGAGTGGCGCCGGGGGGCTGATGGAGATGAATCCACGACTTCCAGAGTTCGATTTCCGGCTTGTACTCGCGGTTCGCGTTGAACTTCAGGTCCTTGCGGACGTAATCGTTGAAGGCAGAAACGTAGGCGGAGCTGATCGCGGCTGATTGTGGATCGTAGTCGGCCTCTTTGCTGAGCGGGTCGAAGGTGGGGCCGGAGAAGCGCGTGTCGAGGCGGCCGGTGGTCATATCCGAATCGCCCTCGAGCGTTTTCTCGAATTCGCCGCCGTTGATGCGCAGGTCGGCTTTCTCGATGTATTCGACGGGCAGGCCGGTGTACTGATGGAGCTTGGCGACGACGGCTTGGCGCTGTTCGGGTGGGAGCGAGGAACCGGCCGCGAGGGCTTCGGCGTATTCGGTCATCGCAAAGTGCTCGACCTCCGCGAGCAGGGGCGCCAATTCCGGATGGGCGTCCGGCAGCTTGTGGTGATACCAGGCCGTTGCGGTGTAGGTGGGCAGCGCGAGCTCATACGGCAAGTCGATACTGGGATTGAACTGCGGGCTATCCGCGCTGAGGTCGTAGCTCAGGATTTGGGAGAGTAGGATTACGCCGTTGAGGTCCAGGTCGCGTTCGGTTTCGAGGACGTTGGAGAGAACGGCGGACCGAGTGGTGCCGTAGCTTTCACCGAAGAGATACTTCGGCGAGTTCCAGCGTCCATATTTTGTGAGGAACTGAGAGATGAAATCGGCGAAGGCATGCGCATCCTGATCGACGCCGTAAAAGGCTTTTTCGCGGTCCTTGCCGCTGATCCGGCTGAAGCCTGTGCCGGGCGCGTCGACGAAGACAAGATCGCTGGCATCGAGCAGGCTGAAATCGTTGTTGACGATCGAGTAGGGCGCGGCGGGAGTGTGAGAATCGTCGGCGGTGACGACGCGCTTGGGGCCAAATGCGCCCATGTGGAGCCACATCGTGGAAGAGCCCGGGCCGCCGTTGTAGAGGAAAGTTACGGGGCGCTGCGTATCCTTGCCGCCGGATTTGAAGTACGCGACGTAGAACATACTAGCTTCGGCGGGCTGATTTTTGGGGTCCTTGTCAGGATTATTCTGCGGGACGTCGTCCCAGCCCTTGGGATGAACGATGAGAGTGCCGGCATAGGCGTCGTAGGCGATCGGGTTTCCGCCCACGGTGACGGAGCCTTTGCTGGATTGTTCCTCGGGCTTGAATTGCTGGGGCGTCTGCGCGGATTCGGACTTGCTCGCCACCGTCTCGCTGGTTTGCGCGTGAATGACCACGGGCTGCAGCGCTGAAATCGAAATCGCGGCGATGATCCACAAAACGAGGGTTCGCATCGAGCGGGTCTCTGTTGGCGGAATCACTTGGGCTTCCTTTCGTGACGCGCAGATGAAGTAGAAGTATACCGGAGGCGCGCGAGGCAGAAATAGATTTTCAGACCGGCAAAACGCGCGCGAATTGCAACGCGGCTGTGATTACCTCCGTGTCGTCGCCAAATCCGGCGAGCCAGTGCACGTCGGGCTCCTTGCGGAACCAGGTGATTTGACGCTTGGCGAAGCGGCGCGTGGCCTGCTGAATTTTCTCGACGACTTCAGCGGGCGGACGGCCGTTGGCAATTTGAGAGCGCAAATCAGAGTAGCCTATAAACTGAAACGGTTTCGCGTCGGCGGGCACGCCCATTTCGACGAGTCTGCGAACTTCGTCCGCCCAGCCGGCGGCGATCATCGCATTCACGCGCGCATCGATTCGTTCGTACAGCCGGTCGCGCGGAGGCGAGAGGCCGATTTTCGTAACGGTATAGCCTGCGAGGCCGCTTCTGCCGCTGCGATGGATCTCGCCGACGGCTTTTCCAGCGAGGATGCGTATTTCCATTGCGCGAATGATTTTCTGAGTGTCGCGCGGTGCGATCCTGGTGGCGGCTTCGCGATCCAGGCGGTTGAGCAGGCGGTGCAGATGCTCCGGACCGCGCGCCTGAACTTTGGCGCGAAGGCGGTCACGGAGTTCTTCTGACCTGGTGGGAGCATCGGCGAGCCCTTCCAGGAGCGCGCGGAGGTAGAGACCGGTGCCGGCGGTGAGGATGGGAAACTTGCCACGCTGGCGAACGTCTTCCAAAACATCCTGCGCGCGGCGACGAAATTCTCCGGCGGTAAAAACCTCCTGGGGTTCGACTAGATCGACGAGGTAATGCGGAACTCCGCGTTGCTCGGCGAGAGGTATTTTGGCGGTGCCGATATCGAAATGTCGGTAGACCTGCGTGGAATCGCAGACCAGAATTTCGCCGCCATGCTGCCGTGCAAGTTCGATTCCCAGAGCCGACTTGCCGGAGGCGGTCGGTCCGAGAATTACCAGGAGCCGCGCGAGGTCGCTCATCCTGAGAATTTCCAATACCGGAGCAAGAGAATCAGCAGGACTAGCGCGCCCAACAGTAAAGCTCCCGCGACTTGTGCGCGGTTGAGTTTCAATGCAAGCCCACTTGTTCCGGCGTGAGGTTGTAAAGGAAGGCGATTCGCAACTTCAGGAAGGGGCCGTGAAACTGCGAGGGCAATGGCTCGAAAGGATTCGAGGCATGGATCGCGGACATGGCGGCATTGTCGAGCGGTTCTCTCCCGGATGTTCGCTCCAACTGTGGGTCCGATGGGCCGATGCTGCCATCCGGGTTCACCTGGAAGGTGGTGTACACAACGCCTTTGTCCCACCGCGCCGACTCGGGCATGATGGCCAGCCAGTTTCTTTTCAAGGCGGCGAGCAATCGCGTGATGTAGTTCGAAAAATCGACGCCCTGCGTATCGGAAAGTATTGAGACGCCGGTACCAAGGCCCGCACCACCCTGTCCGGGTGCCGCCGGTCCGCCACGACTATAGATGCTGCCGCGATCGCCACGGCGGATCGCGTCTTGAATCTGATCCTGAATTTGCTTGCCGGGCGAGGAATCCGGCAATTGGAGGTTCAGACGGTTCTGATTCTGCGGTCTCGGCGGCAGCACCGGCTGGAGCTGCGAGGGCACGGGCTGAGCGGGTTGCGCGGGAGCTGGAGCGGGGCTGGGCTGAATTCGCGCCCTGGGCGCATCCGGCAGATCGGTGGGCGGCTTTTCCGGAGTAGGCGCGGGAGCGGGGACCGGAGAGGGAATCTGCGGTTTCTCAACAGGTGGCGCGAGTTTATTCAGGGTCTTAGGAGTTATGTGAATTTTTGGAACGGGCTTGGGCGGCTCGGGAATCGTGGGCGGCGAGTAAATCCATTGCAACTGTTTGCGCGCCAGCTCGATTTCGTTCTTCGTTGGAACATGCGCCGGGAAAATCTTCGGCGAGAAAATCAAGAAAGCAATCAGCGCAGCATGCACGGCGACAGAGAGAACTCGAGTGACGAGGTCCGATCTTGGGTCGCGCTTTTTTTCAGGTTCGATCAGCAGGTTCGCGTCGCCGGTGATGAAAAGATCCGGTTCGATCACCTCCCGCAGGTCCGGCGTCATCTCGATGCCGCGCTCGAATTCCTTAGTCCAATCGTCCGCGACCGGATCAATGTTCGCAGGGACAACGATGCGCGAATCGAGGATATCGAGCGGCAAAGTTGAAACGTGCGCAACCCTTTCGATAGGCGTAACAGGCATGCCGCGCGGCACCAGAGTGCGATCGACGAGGACGCCGAGGGGCAGATGCGCGGGGATGGACGTCTTACCGTTGAGCGGGGGGGCTTCCGAGAGGCCGGAAGGGACGACAGTGCGCTCATCCATGTAGGTGGTCAAGCGGTGCGGAGCCTTCTGAGCCTCTTCCTTGGAGATGGGGCGCACGTTGACCGGAACCAGAGTGCGGGGAATCATCGGGCTTCCAATGGTAATGGCG
>DATDMO010000269.1:0-2706 GCA_036518755.1 Candidatus Acidiferrales bacterium
ATGAAAGGCATGCGCGTGCAATCGATCATCCGCGAGCTTCGCGGCGAAAAGATTGACATCATCCCTTACAGCGAAGAGACAGTCGCCTTCGCCCAAAAAGCGCTCAGCCCCGCAAAAGTGACTCGCGTGCAGATCGTGGACCCGGAGGAAAAGCGCCTCGAAGTGATCGTCGAGGATACGCAGTTGTCTCTGGCCATCGGCAAGAAAGGGCAGAACGTACGCCTCGCCAGCAAGCTGATCGGGTGGAATGTGGATATCAAAAGCGAGGAAGAAAAGCGGCGCGAAATCGAGGCGCAGATGGCCGCTCTCACGGCTCCTGGCACGGCCCTTGCTGAACTCAGCGGCGTCGGCCCGAAAACGATTGAAAAGTTGGAAGCCGCGGGAATCACTTCGATCGAAAAACTAGCCGACATGACCCCGGAACAACTGGTGGAAATTCCGGGCATCGGCGAGAAAATGGTGGAAAAGATCCACCAATCTGTTGCGGCGTATTTCGAGGCACTCGAGGCTCAGCCCATCGCTCCCATTGAACCTTCGACCGAAGACGAAGCGGCGGCAGAGCTTATGCCGGAAGGAAATGAAGCAAGTGTCGAAACTCGGGACACCGCGGAGCCGTCGGAGCAAGTGCAAGCTGCTGAGCTGACCGAAGAAGTGCAGGCCGACGCGGTACCAAGCGCGGAAGAACCGTCCGAGGAGGATGAAGAAACCACTCAGGCGGATCAGGAAGCAGCTTCCGCAGTAGACGAAAGCGCGGAGAAGCGAGAAACTTCCGAAGAATAGGCCCTGGCGAAATCGGCGTCAGGAAAAGAGTCTTGGACCACACGTTCAAAGAATAGAGGCTGATGTCAGATTCCAATCAAATCCGTATCAACGAACTGGCGCGAGAACTCGAAATCAAAGCCAAGGTGCTGATCGAGTTTCTCCCGCAGATCGGCGTCACCGAGAAGAAGACGCACTCGAGTTCGCTCGACCTCGAGCACGCTGAGCTGGCCCGAAAGCATTTTCGCGCTATTGCCGATGCGGAAGCGGCGGCGGAGGCGGCCAAGACAGCCGCAAAGTCCAAACCCACTCGGCCTGCTGCGTCGCCCGCAAAGCCCGCTGCGCCGGTCGCACCCGCAAGGGCACCCGCAGCCAGCACCGCACAGCCTGCGGCAGTCCCAGCTGCTCCGCCGCGACCGCCTATTTCGCCAGCCGCCGCGACAACTCCGGCTGCCGCTCGGCCTGCCGCGCCTTCCGCTGCCGCATCCGCGCCGCGGCCAACGGCTCCAACTCGCCCATCCACTCCAGATACGGCTCCGCCACAACCATCTGCGCCCGGCGCGACGCGTCCGGCAGCGGCTTCTTCAGCTCCCGCGACTGGCGCTCCGAGCGCGCCTAGACCGGCAGGTCCCCCGCAGGCGGGACAACCGGGACGCTTCCCCCCCGCGCGTCCTGGTCAGGGCATCGGCCAAGGTCGGCCGGGCGCTCCCCAGGGAATGCGCCCTGCGGCCGCACCGGGTCCGTCCAGGCCCGGCGGCCCACCGAGGCCTGCTGGCGCGCCGCCGCCAAGATTTCCGCAACGGCCGAGCACCGGACGTCCTGGTCAGGCGCCCATTGGAAGCCAGCGTCCCGGCGCGACGGGCGTTTCGGGTCTGCCCAAGGCGGAGCCAGGAAAGCCCCTATATCAGCGAAAGCCGCCCGCTTCACGCGGACGTCCGACCATCGAAAAACGCTATGCCGAAGGTGAGCGCAGGCTGCACCCAGTTCGAACGCGCGCCGGCGCTGGAGCGGGACGCGCGGCACACGCTGAACCTGTGGCCCCTGTGCAACGCGAACCGCGGAACGTCACGGTTACGGAAGGCATTACCGTTCGCGAGCTCGCCGAAAAAATGGATATTCGCGCGAAGGACCTGCTGAAGACCCTGCTCGATCGCGGCGTTTTCGCCAGCATCAATCAGGCTCTCGATGTCCCCACCGCAACCAGTTTGGCAGAAGCGTTCAATGGAATCGTCCAGGTTGTGACCTTTGAAGAGCAGGTGGTCCAAGAAGAAAAAATCAAGGAAGAGCGCAGTGGAAACCAACTGCCACGCGCTCCGGTCGTCACCGTGATGGGTCACGTGGACCACGGCAAAACCAGTTTGCTCGACGCCATCCGCGAGACCGAAGTAGCGGCAGGCGAAGCCGGCGGGATCACCCAGCATATCGGCGCGTATGAAGCGCATGTGGACCATCGGCGAATCGTCTTTATCGATACACCGGGCCACGAAGCGTTCACGCGAATGCGCGCGCGGGGCGCCAAGGTTACCGACATTGTCGTCCTCGTAGTGGCCGCGGATGACGGCGTGATGCCTCAGACCGAAGAAGCCATTGCGCACGCGAAAGCGGCTAACGTGCCGATCGTGGTCGCCGTGAACAAAATCGATAAGCCCGAGGCGCTGCCCGAACGCGTGAAGCGCCAGCTTGCTGACCGCGGACTGATGCCCGAAGAGTGGGGCGGCGATACGGTGATGGTGGAAGTCTCCGCCAAGGCCAAGAAAAATCTGCCGCGCTTGCTCGAAATGATCCTGCTCGTCAGCGATTTGCGCGAACTCAAGGCCGATCCCGATGCTCCCGGCAGCGGCACCGTTCTCGAATCCCGCATGGATAAGGGCCGCGGACCGGTAGCGACCGTGCTGGTGCAAAACGGAACTCTGCGTGTCGGCGATGTGTTCATCGTCGGCGCGGTGT
>DATDMO010000270.1:0-2420 GCA_036518755.1 Candidatus Acidiferrales bacterium
CGCGCTGGTCGTTTCCATTCCGTTGCTCTCGGATGGACAGTTCGCGGGAATGGTGGCTGCGGTGGTATCTCTCGAGCAGATGCAAGCTCGATTGCGGGATGCCAGCGTGCGCGACAGGATGGTTTACATCGTCGATTTGGATGGGCGCATCGTCGCCTATCCGAATACCTGGACACTGGTGCCAGGGAGCGATGTGAGAGCAACTTCGCCGTTAGCCAAGCAAGTGGCGGACTTGCCGCAAGACCTCCGCGCAACTCAAACCACTAACTTCCGCATGCCTTCAAAGGACGGGCACCACTCGATCGAAATGATCGGCACGTACAGCACGATCCCCGAGCTGCGGTGGGCGGTGATCGCGCAGCGCAGCTTGGACGACGCGCGCGTGGACGCAGGTGTAACCGAATTGACGTCCGAAGCGCTGCAATTCGTGGTGGGCGTCACATTTGCGGCGTTGTTCCTCGGGTATCTTTTCGCTGTGGGGATCACGCGACCGATTCGCGGCTTAGTCGAATCGACACGCGCAATCAGCCGCGCGGAGTTTCATGAACGTGTCGAGGTGCGAGGCGCCGCGGAGATCAGCGAGCTGGCCGAAACCTTCAACCACATGGCGGGCGACATCGAAGAGCATGTTGAAAAGCTGCAGCAGGCCGCCGAGGAAAATCGCGAACTGTTTTTGGGCTCGATTCGCATGCTCGCGGCCGCTATCGACGAAAAAGATCCCTATACGCGCGGCCACTCCGGCCGTGTGGCCAAATATTCCAGCATCATCGGCGACGGCCTAGGAATGAACGCGGAAGATCTTGACCGGTTGCGCATTTCCGCGCTTCTGCACGACGTGGGAAAGATCGGCGTCGACGACCGCGTGCTCAAAAAGCCGGGCCGGTTGACCGACGAAGAATTTGAGCTAATGAAGCAGCATCCCTCGAAGGGCGCGAACATCATGCGGCCCGTCGCGCAATTGAAAGAAATGCTTCCGGGGATCGAGTTGCATCACGAGCGCATGGACGGCGGCGGGTATCCGTATGGCTTGCAAGGCGACCAGATCCCACTGATGGCGCGCATCATCGCCGTAGCCGATACACTCGACGCGATCACCACCAACCGGCCTTACCAGTCCGCAATGGACCTGGAATATGCGCTCGACCGCATCCGTTCGTTGGCCGTCGCCAAATTCGATCCGAAGGTGGTTCACGCTCTGGAAGCGGCTGTGGCCAGCGGCCAACTGCGGCTTTCCGCCACGCTCGTCGAAGTGTGACGCGCGACGGGCGGTACACTTCCTGCGTTCCGCCCCAAAAGGCAACACTTCATTCACGCTTGGTCATTTGCTTTTATTGTCGAGCCGTCGAAATTTCCCCCCGCAGAGTACAGCCGCTGATCCCCGCCTGCATCATCTGGGCCGTGAAATTCAGGATGCGGGCGGCCGAGTCGATGTGATTCAGGCCGCGAGCATGAATATTCGAGATGAGGTTTCGATCGGCATCCGAATGAGCCGGGCGCGGGCGATATGCCATGTACGCGGACAAGCTTTCCGCGGTGGCGAGGCCCGGGCGCTCGCCGATCAGCAGCACGACCACGTGCGAATTAAGCAATTCGCCGATTTCGTTCAGGATTTCCATGCGGCAATGATGGATCACGAAGGTGCGTCCCATTTTCCATCCGCGTGACTTCGCCCCTTCATGTAGCAGCGGCAGAAGTGGAGGAACCTGTGCTGCAACTGCTGGAACAGAAAGGCCATCACCGATTGCAATCTGAAGGTCGCTTTCCCGCGAGCAGCGTTTTCGAAATTTCTCCCACGATTCGCGATCAAAATGGCGGCCGAGGTCCGGGCGCAATAGATATTCATCCTTGCTCATTGCCTGCGTGAGTGTCTCGAAGAGTCGCCATTGCCGCGAAGGCTGCGCCGAATGCCTTCTCGATATCGAGTTCTGCGCGGACGGCGTCGCGCGCCGCCGCTGGGCTTCGCGCAGATCCAATTGCGTTTTGGAATGCGATCGAGGATTGGTCAAGCAGGTGCTCGCCAACCTCGCGGGGAATGCCGTAAAGTACACGCGGCTGAGCGACCTCGCGGTGATCGAAATCGGCCATTCCGCCGACGGGGAAAACCCAGTGATCTTCGTTCGCGATAACGGCGCAGGATTCGAGATGAAATACGCGGTCAAGCTATTTGGCGCGTTTCAGCGCCTCCACCGTCAGGACGAGTTCGAAGGCACCGGAGCGGGTCTCGCAACTGTCCAACGCATCATCCGCAGACACGGCGGCCGCATCTGGGTGGAAGCGGAGTCGCAAAAGGCGCAACGTTTTACTTTACGCTCGCGTGAATGCGGGCAATTTCCCCTTTATTCAGGGCCAGATTTCCGACCTACCTGAGGCTTTTTGCGGAAGCTCCATCTTCCCATTGCGCGGCGCGGCCTCGCGGTCCT
>DATDMO010000271.1:0-3379 GCA_036518755.1 Candidatus Acidiferrales bacterium
CGATGCCCAGCAGTGCGGCTCGATTTCGCACGGTCTTTTTCGCCTGCTGGTTCGCTTGAGGGTGCGGAATAAGGCAATTCCCGTCACGGCACTTAAACCCCCCGCCGCGAGTGCGGCGAAGCGCCGCTCTCCACCGCAGAACAGCAGAATTAGGCCGAATGCGTACCAGAGCCATCCGTCGCCTCCCCGTGTAGCCACAATCATCGTTATGCGAAACCACCGCGGCGCTCGCCAGTGATGAACGCGTCGCATGAGCCTGAAGTCGCTTGACTCGATCTCGTGCCAGACTGCTCGGGCTACTGTCATAGGGAATCCTCCAGCGCGGGCTGCGAAATGCCGGCCCACCGAACGCGCTTCGATGCTCGCAGTGGTCGATCGAGAATCTGCGGCGCCCACCGTCGGCCGAACGCGTCTTCATTGCGATAGTTCCAAAACGTCACAACGGGAACAGCCACAGCTAATGGCGCAAGCAGCGCCGTCCATGATTTTTCGCGCATCATTTCGAATGCGATCAGAAAAACGTCGCGAGTCAGCCTCGGGAACGATCCGGATTCGCCACCGACTCGCGCAGCCCCACTCTTCAATCCAGCAAAAAATTCCTGTTTATTTCGCGCTCCTGGAACTTCAGTGAATGCCATGCCCACTGATGCCAACGCATGGGCGTCGCTTCCACCGATGGCAATCTTGTCCCACTGCCTGGCAAGATTCGCGGCGTGCGCGTTCGAGCTTTCAAGCATGTGACTGTTGTGCGATTCGATCACCGGAAAGTATTCCCGAAACCACTGGAAATCCTCGCGTTCGCGCCGGCCAGTGAGACTGGAGAACACATGGTTGATGCTAAAAAGAATATTCCGCTCGGTCAGGTACATCAGCAGGGTAACGAGATCGTTGCGACGCCGCTGGAGTTGCACGTGCTGCCGTTCTTCGAAGTCGTACACCCCAATGTGGACTTCCGTCCCGCTGGGCATCCGGCAGGTCAGCTCCTCGCTCAGAAAGAAGTCGGGGTACTGCCGGAGCTTCTCGGCGCCTTCGATGGAGTCGTGATCAGTAAGGGTGAAGAGATTCATGCCCCGGCGCTTCAGGACCGAATACACGTCAACAGGGTCGCTATAGCTTTCGCGACAAAACTTGCGGGCAAACGGAATGGTGCAGGATCCGGAAAAGTATGAGTGGACATGCATATCGCATTTCATGATTTCCACAGTAAATTCACAGCATTACCCACAAGTTACATTCGCGCTAACGTCCTGAAAATATAGGTATTTAACTGATTCGACACACCTTGCGCCATTTTAACATTCCTGTAGCAATCCATGGCTTTCCGGGTGCCAGAATGCACCGTCTATGGAGCAATGCTGAGTGACGCGGGTCGAGTTCGGGTTCTTTGACGCCGGTGGCGGCCATCGTGCTGCCGCGACGGCACTCGAGATGGCCATTCAACAGCAGCATCTTCCATGGGAAGTGCGCCTCGCCAATCTCCAGGAAATCCTCGATCCGCTTGATATCCTCAAGAAATACGGCGGCATTCGGATCCAGGACTTCTACAACCGAATGCTGCGCAATGGTTGGACATTGGGGAGCGCCCAGTTGCTGAAGGTGTTGCAGTTTGTGGTTCGAATGCACCATCGCGCAGCCGTCGGTTTGTTCGAAACGCATTGGAAGGAAACCAATCCGGACATGTTGATTTCCTTCGTTCCGCATTTCAACCGGGCACTCTGCGAGAGCTTTTCGAACGTATTTCCAGGGCGTCCTTTTGTCACCATTCTCACGGACATCGCCGACTACCCGCCGCACTTCTGGATGGAACGCCAACCGCAATATTTCATCTGCGGCTCGGACCGCGCCGTTTCCCAGGCGCGCTCGATGGGGCACTCGTACAGCCGAATCCTTCGCGCTTCCGGGATGATCCTGCATCCACGCTTTTACGAACCCCCTGTGGAAGATCGCGCTACAGAGCGGGAACGCCTCGGGCTTCGCGCCGATCTGCCCACCGGTCTCGTGCTCTTTGGAGGCCACGGTTCCAAGATGATGCTCGAAATTGCCGAACGCATTGAACAATCCCGGCTCGACCTTCAAATTGTCTTCATCTGCGGGAAAAACGAAAAGCTCGCCGGCGCTCTTCGCGACCAAAAGAGGCGTTATCCGCGGTTTGTTGAAGGCTTTACCACTCAGGTGAACCGGTACATGCAACTCGCTGATTTCTTCATCGGCAAGCCCGGCCCCGGCAGCGTGAGCGAGGCTTTAGCCATGCGCCTTCCCGTGATTGTGGAATGCAACGCTTGGACGCTGCCGCAGGAACGGTACAATGCCGACTGGATTCTCGAAAAAGAAGTAGGCGTGGTGCTGAGCAATTTTCGTGACGTCGGCCAGGCAGTGGGCCAAATGATCGAGCCTGGGAAGCTGGCTCGCTATCGCGCGAACGCCGCAGCGCTACAAAACCGCGCGGTTTTCGAGATTCCAGGCATGCTCCAGAAGATTCTCGAAGAAGCGCGCGCCGACAAGCCTGATAGGAACAGTCCGCTTTTCGCAGATCGCCTTGCCTGAACCGATATGAATTCTCTCTGAGAAGAAGTCACAGCAGCGATTGCAGGAACTTGGAAACCACGTTCGCCAGCAGACCGAGTTGGCTGGCCAGCTCCCTGCGGGCCATGATCTCGCCTCGCTACAGCGCCTGCGACCAACTGGTCGAAACTGCGTCTAATCTATAGTGGCAATCTGACCAGGCAAGACCACAGTCAAATCTGTGGCAATATCGAATGCGATTGACGAGTTAAAAAGGGGAGTTGCAATTTATGGCCAAGGCAACTTTTGCAGCAGGCTGTTTCTGGGGCGTCGAAGATACCTTTCGCCAAGTAAAGGGAGTAACCTCAGCCACCGTCGGCTACATCGGCGGCACAACGAAGGATCCATCCTACAAGGACGTGTGCACTGGGAGGACAGGCCATGCCGAGGCGGTCGAGATCGAATTTGATCCCAAAGACGTATCCTATCCGGAATTGCTGGCCGTATTTTTCCAAAACCACAATCCGACTACGTTAAATCGTCAGGGTCCCGATTTCGGCACCCAGTATCGTTCCGCGATTTTCTATCACGATGCCGACCAGAAGGCGCAGGCCCGCGAGGCGGTCGCCGCGTTGGAAACAAGCCACGTCTTCAAGAGCCCGATTGTGACCCAGATCGTTCCAGCCTCGGAGTTCTATCGTGCTGAGGAATACCACCAGCGGTATTTCGAGAAGCAAGGAATCAGGGCGTGCCATACGCCTTAAAGTGTCGGTAATGAGCGACCTAGGCGAACAGCAGTATCTCTCTCATCTAGAAATGGTGACCAAAGTATTTATGCCACTGATTGACCCCTTGTGAATGGCTGTTGTATCATTCA
>DATDMO010000272.1:0-3762 GCA_036518755.1 Candidatus Acidiferrales bacterium
GTCGAGTCCCGAAATGCGCGACAGCACAGCCGGATCGAGAAAGCGTTGCATGTCAGGCACCCTGTGGAGGCGGCACCGCCTGAAGCAAGCGCCGGAGAATTTCGTCCGAATCGATGCGGTCCGACTCGGCGTGAAAATTGAGCAAAACGCGGTGGCGAAGGACGGGGATCGCGACGGCGGTGACGTCCTCGTAGGCCACGTGGTAGCGGCGCCTTGCCAGCGCCCGCGCCTTTGAGGCGAGCACGATGTATTGCGCCGCGCGGACGCTGGCGCCGTAATTCACGTACTTCTTCACAAAATCCGGGGCGACGCCGCTATTGTGGCGGGTGGCCCGCACCAGCTTGACTACGTACGCGGCGAGCGACTCGGCGACCGGCACCATGCGAACGAGCTGCTGAAAATCGAGAATCTCTCCCGCGTTGGTGACCGCTTGTACCTGAGCAGTGTGAGTAGTGGTTGTCAGATCGACGACCTTCACCTCTTCTTCCGCGGTCAGATAGTCGAGCACGATATTGAAGAAGAACCGGTCGAGCTGCGCTTCCGGGAGCGGATAAGTGCCCTCGAGTTCGATGGGGTTTTGCGTGGCCAGGACGAAAAACGGCGACGGCAGCGTGTAGTGATTGCCGCGGACGGTGCACGATAATTCCTGCATGGCTTCGAGCAAGGCCGATTGCGTCTTGGGCGGCGTGCGGTTCACTTCGTCGGCCAGAAGAATGTTGCCGAAGATTGGGCCATGAACGAATGTCCAGCGGCGATGACCCGTCGTGGGATCTTCTTCGATGATGTCTGTGCCAGTGATGTCCGAGGGCATCAGGTCCGGCGTGAATTGGATGCGCTTGAATACGAGGCCGAGGGTCTGCGCGATGGTTCGGACCATCAGCGTTTTGGCGGTTCCGGGCAGCCCCGTAATCAAGCAATGCCCGCCGACGAAAAGCGCGGTGAGGATCTGATCGAGGACCTCATCCTGTCCGACGATCACCTGCCGGACCTGCGCGAGGATGCCCTCACGCGCGGCCTGAAACCGTTCGATGCGCTTCTTTAGTTCTACGGAGTCCAGATTGATTTCGGCGGCGACAGCCATCGGTTATTTGCCTTTCTCGGAGCTATGGATTTGCAATAAAAGCTTTTGGGCGGGGCGAAAATCGGGAGCGGCTTCGAGCGCCTGGAGCACGTTATCCTCGGCTTTGTCTTTCTGGCCTGCGTCAAAGTAAGCCTGCGCTAGGTTGAATTCCGCCGAGGCCTTGTCGAGTGGATGTAGCGCCACCACGGCGGAATATTCACGGATCGCACCCGGATAATTCTGCTGGGCGAGCCACAGCTGGCCCAGCCGCTCGTGAAGCTCCGGGTCTTCCGGGTAAATATAGTTGATGCGCTCCAACGTGCCCGCGGCTTCCTTTGGCGAGCCAAGCGTCTCCTCGAGACTTGCCAATTTCTTCAAGAGATCCGGATCGCGACCGCCCATTTTTTCGTAGTCAGTCAGGATTGCGGTGGCGGCTTGTTTGTTGTCTTTTGCGAGATCGGCTTCGGCGATAAATTGATAAGCGTTCGCGGCATAGATGTATTGCGGGTACAACTGGACCACTTCCGGGCCTTCCTTGAGTACGGCGTCGTAATTGTGGTTCTTGGCCTGCGCGACAACGTCTTTCAGTTTTGTCCGCCACTCGTCGAAATGCGCCGCGACCTGACCATCGCCTTTGTATAGCCAGTCCTGAAACTCCTTGTCGAATTCTTCCGGCGTCATTTTCAGATCCTGTTGGATGGTGGCGGTGGTTGTCTGCTTCGCCGCGAACGAGTGCACCATCTCAAGCAGTTTATCGGCGCCCCAACGGCCCTGTATGTAGTCGCAGATGCGGCCTGCCTGATAGTAGGAGACGATCACTTGCGCGGGATACTCGGGCCGCACGAAACCGCGATCAAGATCGGCGACAGGAAGCAGTTTCTTGTCGTGCAGTGCGACGACTATGTCCGGCGTGATCGGGTCGCCCCACTCCGGAGAAGCCTGCGTTTCTTCGTGCACGGCCAGCCCCTCGGTGAACCAGCGCGGCACGCGGCGATTCGTCGCGGTGAGAATATAGACGTGGCTCATCTCATGCCATAGAGTGCTCGCCCAGTTGAAGTCGCCGGGCTTGCGCGCCGATGGGCTATCCATCGCCACAACTTCGCCGAAGGTGACGCCGAGGGCGCCCAACCCCGGCATTCCCATGGTGCGCACCGCAAAATCCTCGTGGTCGGGATAGACTTCCACCTGCACCGGTCCCGGCAGGGTCATTTTGTACTTCTTGTCGTAAGTCGCCATGGCGCGCTTCAACAAGTCTTCCACATACGGGCGCAAGAGTTCCGCTTCGTTCCTGTGGAGTTTGAGGATGGTGGTCTGGTCGCGAAATATAACGAAATTCTTATAGCTATCGAGCAGCCGCAAGCTGTTGACGGTTTCTTCGTTGCGGTAACCATTCTCGTAGCACATTTCGAGCTGCTTGCGCGGTTCGTCCTCCTGGCCCAGGCGCATCAGATTGATTCCCAGTTGCGAGCGCGCGGACCAGAGCTTCGGATCAACTGCAATCGCTTTTCGGTAGTAGTCGACGGCATCCTCGTACCGGTAATTCAGCACCAGGTGGTGGGCCACGATTGCGTAGGCTTCGCCGTAACTAGGATTGACTTGCTGAATTTTTGCGAGCCACGAATCCGGCGAGCGGTCCGCAAGTACTTCCACTGCCGCGTGAATCGCCATGGCGTCGAGAGCGTCGGGAGAAAGGCGGATGGCTTCATCGGCCTGGCGGAGTGCCTGATCGGTTTGCGAATCTTCCAGGGCGAGGCTGGCCATTAGCTCGTGGGCTTCGACGAGCTTCGGATCGATCGCGAGGGCGTCGCCGACCCACTCAATGGCTTTGCTATCAAACCCGTCGGCGCTGACGAGCGCGAGTCCGAGATAGGCTCGCGCATTTTTTGGATCGCGCTGCAAGGCTTCCTTGAACAAGCCTTCGGCATCCGTATTGTTGAATCGCTCGTGCAGAAGCATTCCCCATCGGACGCGATACATCGCGTTCTTATCGCTTTGTGCCACTGCAAGACGAAATTCGTTGTTGGCCTGCTCGTAATTCTCAAGGCCCCAATATCCTTCAGCGCGCAAATAGGGATCACGAGAGTTCGTGAGCGACTGGTAGCAAGCCTGGGCTTCATTGCGCCGGCCATGTTTGCTCAGCGAGCGGCATTCGTCCGGCGCAGCGGACCACACCACGCTTGCTGCGAGGAATATCACCGTCCAAATCGCGGCGAATTGGAATGCGCGTTTCACTTGTCCAACTGATCCTGCACCTTCGCCAACTCCAAGAGTGCGGCGGTAAGCTGGGTCTTGTAGTCGTCCTGTGACATGGCCATCTTTTGATACTTCAAAGTATCGATCTTGCGCTCAAGCTCTTCCTTTTGGGCAAGCAACGCGCGCTTGGCCGGGTCGTTGTAAGCCTTTTGTGTGGCACCGAGACGAATCAGCGTGAAGCTGGAGAGCAGCTGGCCCTCGCCCGTGTCTTGCGCCGGCTCACGCACTGCGTCGTGACGCCCGGTATCGTCGAACACGGCGTGTTCGGTGGCGAGGCGTTTTTGGGAATCATAAAAGGCAGCCGTCTTCTTCGTGGCGTATTGAAAAGCTTCGAGTGCGCTGATCGCTTCGTTCTTATCCAGGTCCGCTTCGGGATCGTGTAGGGCTTCAACCCAATACCGCGCAAATACGGTGGCGTTCTTCTCGGTTCCGCTTTTGGTCGCCGCGAT
>DATDMO010000273.1:0-12613 GCA_036518755.1 Candidatus Acidiferrales bacterium
GGTCATCGGCATCGAGCCGAACACTTTTCCCTTCATCACCAGCTTGCCGCCCTCGGTTTCAAGCGACGCGATTTGCAGCAGCTCGCCATTGTCCGGTCCGAGGATTTTCATCATCGCGCTTGTCCGATCTTGTCGAACGTGATTTTCAGGTCCTCGCACATTTTCATCGCCGTCGCGCGGCCCGCCCCGAATACGCCGCCGCCCGGATGCTGAAAAGGCCCCACCAGATAAAGCCGGTCCACTCCCGGCACCGTATTTTGTCCCAGATCGGGTGTGGGACGGTGCGAGCCCGATTGATAGATGTACGGGGCTGCCCCATGCAGATCGCCCCGTTGAAAACTCTCGGAGCAGCGTTCGAGGTCCAAGGGACTGTCGCAGACGTATGCGATGATGTTTTGCGGCGTCAGATTTTCCACGTACTTCGCCGTCCGCTCAATCATCGTCCGCGCGAACGCATCCTTTGCTTTGTCCCAATGCTGAGGCCCGCCGTCGGGATGCGAGTAGGGCACGTAGTCCCAAATGTGGAATGTGGCTTTGCCGGGAGGACAACGCGTCGCGTCAAAATTCGAGGGGCAGGCAATGCCCAGCAACGCCGTATCCGGGATTCGTCCGTATCGCAGTGCGTCGAAATACTGCCGCAGCACGGTCATGCTCGCGGGAACCAGATCCGTAAAATAGGACTTGCTCACATGCGCGCCCGCTTTGAAGCGCAGCGGTTCGTTCAACGCGCCGTGAACCGTGAAGCATGAATTCGCCGAAAGCTCCACGTGCTCCGCGTCGCGCGTGATTCTGCCGTCGAGTCCAGGAACGTATCGCCCGAGAAAATGTGGGTGGATCGAACCGATCACCCCGTCCTTCGCGCTGTATTCCTCGCCCGTTGCGGTCCGGACTCCTACGGCGCGCCCGCTTTTCACCAGCACTTGATCCACGGATGTGTTCGCGAGAACTTTTCCGCCGTGGTCCTCAATGCAACGAATCAGCGACGCTGTCAGCGCACCGCTGCCGCCCACCGCCACGCCGATACCGTATGTCTCCATGAATCCCAAGAAAACGAAAATACCGATGCCCGTCCCTTTTTCTTCCGGACCTGTAAGGTTTTCCGAAACCATGCGCGTAAAAAATAAACGCACTTTTTCATTCTCGAAATTGTCCATGATGATGTCGTATGGACTTTTCTGCATCAGCGCGAAAAGCTCGCGCCCCTCCGCGCTCTGATCCATCATCGCGAAACTGGCGCCGAGCGGAATTGGCGGCGTATAGAGCGACGCTGCGAGCATCGGCAGATACAAAACGGCCTTTTCGGCAAACTTCAGAAACGCGTCCGCGTCCTTCTTCGAGAACTTCGCGATTTCCTGGTAAGTTTTGTTGCGGTCGCGATACAGTCCGATCGTCGAACCGTCGTCGAAAACGACCATGAACGGAATTTCAGGATCGATGTATTTCAGCCCGTAGCGCGAGAGCAGCTTGAGCTCGTCGTTTTTGATCAGCGGGTTTCCCTGAATAAAAATGTGGCCGGTGCTGAACCGGTCGTGCAAATATCCCGGTCCGGTAAGCTCTGCCGTCACCACGCCGCCTCCGAACCACGCGTTGCGCTCCAGCACCAACACGCTTTTGCCCGCCGTCGCCAGGTAGGCGGCCGCGACCAGTCCGTTGTGCCCGGACCCAATCGCGACAACGTCATAATTCTGTGGCATCGTTCCCCCGCGGCACTGCTGGTTGAAATCTACCGTCCAAATCCGACCAAGTAAGGCTCCAGAGACTGTCACAATCCCCGAAATGGGTCAATCGCCGGCCGCGCCTCCCTCTCTGGCCCCATAATCTGTTGCGAGCTAGAAGCTTCTCGCTCGCCAAACTGGAAACTTTTTGTGACAGTCTCGAAACGTTTCACGCCACCCCAGCCCCTAGGAAACGCCTCATAATCTGCTAAACTGGGTTGATTTTGCTGAATACGGCGCGATCGCTGAGGCATCTGATCTCCGGTGCGCTGGGGACCGCGCGACGCCCGTAAATCCAGCAGGCACAATAAAATGGCCCCAAGCAAAATGACCGCTGCCAACAAGCCGCTCGTTTCCGCTGATCGCCCGCCCACCGCCGTGGGCCAGCAACTGATCGAAAAAATCGGTAACACCCCGCTAATCAGGCTGATGCGGACAGGCACGGAGTTCCCGAACGTCAACATCGCCGCAAAGGCGGAGTGGTTCAACCCCGGCGGCTCGGTGAAGGATCGCGCCGCGTATTCGATGATTCGCGAGGGGGAGCGCAGCGGCGCTTTGCGCGAGGGGAAAATAATCTTGGACGCGACGAGTGGAAACACGGGAATCGCGTACGCGATGGTCGGCGCGGCGCTGGGATACCGCGTGAAGCTTTGCTTGCCGACCAGCGCGTCGCCCGAGCGCAAGCAGATTTTGGCGGCGTACGGCGTCGAGATTGTTTTCACTCCCGGCGATGAAGGAACGGATGGAGCGATCCGGCGCGTTCGTGAAATTTACGATGCGGATCCCGAGAAATATTTTTATCCCAATCAGTATGGCAATCCCGCGAATCCGGCGGCGCATTATTCGACGACCGCGCCCGAAATTTGGGAGCAGACCAAAGGGCAGCTCACGCATTTTGTCGCGGGATTGGGGACGAGCGGGACATTTGTGGGAACCACGCGGCGGCTCAAGGAACTGAACCCAAAAATTCGCTGCATCAGCATGCAGCCGGACTCCGGTTTTCACGGCCTCGAAGGTTTGAAGCACATGGCGACCGCGATTGTGCCTTCGATTTACGATGCGAGCTTGGCCGATGAAAATATCGAAGTGCGCACGGAAGACGCGCAGCGCGTGGCAAAAAAGCTTGCGCGCGAAGAAGGAATCCTTGTGGGCGTCAGCGCTGGAGCGGCGCTGTGGGCGTGCCTGGATGTGGCGCGGCGTTTGCCGCCGGAAGAGCCCGCACTGATCGTGACGGTGTTTCCCGATTCCGGCGAAAAATATTTGAGCGAGCGGTTCTGGAGCGAAGAAGCGTGAGCCGCGCGCCTCTGAAAATTCACGACGAACTGATGAGACGCATCCACGCTCACGGCGTGGAAACGTATCCGCACGAGTGTTGCGGGGCGCTCCTGGGCCGCGACGGCGACGAATCGCGCGAGGTGCTCGACTTGCTGCCGCTCGCGAACCGGCGCGATGATTCACCCAGGAACCGTTTTGAGGTAACGGCGGATGACGTCCGGCTGGCGGAAAAAACGGCGCGAGAGAAGCGAATCGAGCTGATCGGGTGGTATCATTCGCATCCCGATTCACCCGCGCGGCCGAGCGAGTTCGATCGCGAACACGCGTGGCCGTGGTACAGCTACATTATCGTGAGCGTGCAAAAGGGGGAGGCGCGAGATACGACGTCCTGGCGGCTGCATGACGACCGGGCGGCATATGACGCAGAGGAGATCGAAACCGTCGCGCACCCCGCGAGCATCAAATAGCCAATACGAGGAGGGCTTCGAATGGCAGTTAAGGTAATTATTCCAACGCCGCTGCGAGCGTACACAGGTAGAAAGGAAGCTGTGGAGGTGCAGGCGGCCACGGTGGCGGAAGCGCTTTCGGCGCTTACCAACCAGTACGGGGAATTGAAAAAGCACCTCTTCGCAGACGACGGGCGGTTGCGCAGTTTTGTGAATGTGTATGTAAATGACGAGGACATCCGCTACCTGCAGAAGGATCAGACCGGCCTTCGCGAGGGCGATACGGTGAGCATCGTGCCGTCGATTGCGGGTGGAGCAGGAAGAGCAGCTTAGCGAGGCTGCACGGAAGTATTCTCTTTGTCAAAGGAAGAGAGATTCCTCGACTGCGTGTCCCGGCGCTTCGCGCAAAACCAACAGCGCGGGACACTCCGCTCGGAATGACGATGCGAAACTTAGGCAGGAGACGGTAAGGGAGATTTTCATGGCAACGAAAACGCAAATTCCAACCGCGGCGAGCGCCGGGCTTTCTAAGCAGGAGATTCTGCGCTATAGCCGGCACTTGATCATGCCCGAAGTGGGCATGGAAGGTCAGCTGAAACTCAAGAAGGCCAAAGTGCTGTGCATCGGGACGGGCGGCCTAGGCGCGCCGCTGGGACTTTATTTGGCGGCAGCCGGAGTGGGCCGCATTGGCCTGGTGGATTTCGACTCGGTGGATTTCACGAACCTGCAACGGCAGGTGCTCTTTGGAACGAGCGATGTGGGCCGGCCGAAAATTACGGCTGCCGCCGACCGCCTGCGAAATCTGAATCCGGAAATTCAAATCGATGCGTACGAAGCGCATCTGACCAGCGAGAACGCGCTCGAGCTTTTCAAAGATTACGACATCATCGTGGACGGCACGGACAATTTTCCCACTCGCTATCTGGTGAACGATGCTTGCGTGATCCTGGGCAAGCCGAATGTGTATGGCTCGATATTCCGGTTCGAGGGCCAGATCACGGTGTTCGGCTATCCGGACGGTCCGTGCTACCGCTGCTTATATCCCGAACCACCTCCGCCGGGCTTGGTGCCTTCGTGCGCGGAGGGCGGCGTTCTCGGGGTGCTGCCGGGAATCGTCGGCACGATTCAGGCGGCGGAGACGCTGAAGCTGATTATCGGAAAAGGCCAGCCGCTGGTTGGGAGGCTGTTGCTTTTTGACGCGCTGGCGATGAAATTCCGCGAGCTGAAACTGAGAAAGAATCCCGAATGCCCCGTTTGCGGCACGCATCCGTCGGTGACGAAGTTGATCGACTACGTCCAATTCTGCGGCATTCGCGGCGAGGAGGCTCCGAGCACCGTGACAAATATTCCTGAGATTACTCCCCGCGATCTGAAATCGCGGCTGGACAAGGGCGATGAGTTGTATATTCTCGACGTGCGCGAACCGCACGAGTATGACATTTGCAATTTGAACGGGCATTTGATTCCGCTGGGAGAGCTTCCGCAGCGCGTACACGAGCTTGATAGCTCGCGCGAGATTGTGGCGCATTGCCGGAGCGGGAAGCGTTCCGCGGACGCCGTGGACTTCTTGCGGAAGGCCGGTTTCCGGAAGATATGGAACTTGAAGGGCGGGATTCTGGCGTGGTCGGATGAAGTCGATCCGAGCGTGCCGAAATACTGAGCGGCGGCGTTCTTAGTTTGCGTGCCGGCTCTGGTGACATCCAAGAGAGATTCCTCGACTGCGTGTCCCGGCGCTTCGCGCAAAGGCAAAAGCGCGGGACACTCCGCTCGGAATGACAGGTGGCAGTTGCGGGCGGATAGATCGGGGAGAGGTCCTTCGGCTGCGTGTCCCGGCGCTTCGCGCAGAACCAAAAGCACGGGCCACTTCGCTCAGGATGACAACAACACTGGAGGATTGAATGGCGGCGACGACGATTACGGTGCGGACTGACGGTTCGATTCGAGTGGAGGGAGATTTCCAAGTGCAGGACCAGGACGGCAAGGCATTTGGCTTGGCGGGCCGCACCAAGATTGCGCTGTGCCGTTGCGGGCATTCCGAAACCAAGCCGTTTTGCGACGGCTCCCACAAGAAGGTGGGATTCCAGAGTCCGATACAGGCTTACGACCTTCCGCCTGTGGTTACCAAACCCTAGACTGTTCGCTCGATGCAGTCTTGTCGCTCATTTATAGCAGCTCCACAAATTGCTCCACGGTAAGGCCGGCCTGGTCGATGATTGATGAAAGAGTCCGGCGCTTAAGATCTCTGCTATGGTAAGGGACCGTAACCGAAGGTGCGGCTTGTCTGGATGTTTCAGGATGTAATGACTCCCTGAACTGTGGTGAATGAAGAAGCCCGCTTTCGCGAGTACCCGCAAGACTTCTTTGGGTTTCGCAGTAGGAAAGCGACGGTTCATGCGGGAATGGCGACTTTGATCTTCTCTTTGACGGGCTCCGAGGGAAGTCTCGGATCACTGGGTGTGGACTCGCCGTCCTTACGAAGGCTCTCGATGTAGGCGCGAATGGCATCTTGGGCCATGCGTCTGGCATCCGCCAAGCTATCGCCCTCGGTAACGAGGTCGGGCAAGGCGGGGCAAGTAACGACATACCCCCCCTCGGCCGCAGGCTCGAAAAACACCGTAAACTTGTACTCGACGGAGCGTCCCGTCTTTAACACATGGTGTCTTTGACGTTTGGTCACTCTGCTCACCTACAGTTTCTAAGGCGCACCCCAAATCTTACCGCTTCTTTGCGTCTGTTTCAGCGCTAATTGCAGGGTTCGGCGCGTTCGCAAAAGCAGAGTATGGAACGGCGTACTCGTGTGTCCGTGGTGCTGTAGTCCTCCGCGCCATTCCTCAGGTAAAATCATCACGCTTAGAAACGAAGCACGTATCCTTGAATGCCGCGCTAAACAGGGGCCGGGGCCATAGGAGTCCGAAAAGCAACTTGCCACGCCGCGAGGGCGAATTCTGAATCGATCACCCATTCATAGCGTCTCATTGGAGAGGATGGAACAAATGGAAAGGGGAACTTCAGCAGGGCGACCGGGATTGGGGCTTGCCGGCAAAGCAGGCGAATTTCTTATCGGCAATGATTTGCGAGTGACGCGGCTCGGATTTGGTTCCATGCGCCTGACCGGCAAAGGAATTTGGGGCGAGCCCGCGAATCGGCCGGAGGCGATTCGAGTCTTGCGGCGCGCCGTTGAGTTGGGAATTAACTTCATCGACACGGCAGACTCCTATGGCCCAAACGTGGCGGAAGAAATCATTGCGGAGGCTTTGCATCCCTATCCGGCTGGCCTGGTGATCGCGACAAAAGGCGGTTTCGAGCGGCCGGGACCGAACAAGTGGGTGGAGAACGGAAGCCCGGAACATTTGCGGTCCGCGTGCGAAGGAAGTCTGCGACGGCTGCGCCTGGACCGCATCGATCTCTACCAGCTGCATCGAATCGATCCGAAGGTGCCGGCCGAAGACCAACTCGGCGCTCTAAAGGATTTGCAAGCGCAAGGAAAGATCAAGCACATTGGCTTGTCTGAAGTGAGCGTGAAGCAGATTCAGCAGGCGCAAAAGATTGTTTCCGTCGTAAGCGTCCAGAATCGATATAGCCTCGCCGACCGCGGCTCGGAAGATGTTTTGCAATACTGCGAGAAGCAAAAGCTCGGATTCATTCCGTGGTTTCCGCTCGCGGCCGGTAAGCTCTCCGGCATGGACAGTCCGATCAATCGCCTCGCGACACAACTGAACGCTACGCCGTCACAGATCGCGCTGGCGTGGCTTCTCTCGCGGTCGCCGGTGATGCTGCCGATCCCGGGAACATCTCGAGTTGAGCATCTCGAGGAAAACGTCGCAGCGGCGGCCTTGAAAATAGACGCGAACCAGCTCAAGGAGATCGGCCGGGCGGCAGGAGCGGACTAAGCGATCCCTAAGACGGCAATGAACCGGGAAAGGCCCGGCGCTTACACAAAGCCAATATGGGTCACCGTCGCTCGGTCTAGATCGAAGAGAGGTTCTTCGACTGCGTGTCCCGGCGCTTCGCGCAAAGGCAAAAACGCGGGACACTCCGCTCAGAATGACGGTGCCGCCACCTGGTAGCAATGGCGGCCTGCGCCACCCGGATCTGCGAATGTCATGTGATAACATTTATTGTTTGCAAGGCAGATTGGAGAGGAAAGCATGTTGGAAGCGACCACAGTTGTTACACCCGCGCGGTTTGAACAAGGGCTTCATTACGCGGATTTTTTGGCGCAAGCGACCGTGAATCGCGACAAATTTGAACTGTATTACAAGGAGTCGCCGCTTTCGGCGGAAGACATCTCATTTTTCAAGAAGGCCGCGGCCTTGCCGAATGGTCCCGCGAAGATACTTGCGTTGGCGGAGGCGTGGTGCGGCGATGTTTACCGCGAGTTACCGACTGTGGCTCGCATTGCCGAGGCGACGGGCATAGACTTGCGCGTATTTCTGCGCGATGAAAATCCCGACATCATGGACGAATTTCTGAGCAACGACGGGAAAGCTCGCGCGATACCCGTGTTTGTGTTTTACACGAATGAGACTCGCTATATCACGCACTTCACGGAACGGTCGGCGGGCGCGCATGCGGAGCTAGCCAAGATCATGGACGAGGTGAAGCGCCAGCTGAATTTGCCACCGTCCGCTACCTTCGCGACCGTGGCGGAGGCCGAGAAGCAGGCGTTCCTTCGAGAAGTGATCGCGAGAATTCGTCCTCGCTTCCCCGATTGGCAAAAAGAATCCATCAAAGAAATGCGCGCGCTGCTGGCGAGTGCTTTGAAGTTGCCGGATCGCGGATAAGCCGAGGCGTGCGGAGATGCAAAAACCGATTGTGTACACGATCCGCGGATGCGATGCGTGTGTGAAACTTCTGCAAAAGTGGGATGCCGAGGGCGTGGCATACGAAGAACGGCGGGTGGAATTGGATCAAAAGTTGTTGGATCAAGCTCGCACTTACGGTGACATGGTTCCCATCGTCGTGTGGCCGGACGGAAGAGTGGAGCAAGGATTCGAAGGCAACCTCGGCTGCTTCATTTGAAACTACGATTTGTTTGGTCTTATTTCCCTTTGTAATCCACGAACAACTCCGGGAACTGCTGCTTCAAGGCGCTGATTTTCGGCAGGTCGCAAATCTTGATGTAGGGATTGGTGGGATTCTTTAGAGCGTAATCCTGGTGATAATCCTCAGCGCGATAGAAACCTTTCAGCGGAGTGACTTCGGTAACGATGGACTTGGGGAAGACTTTCGCGGTGTCGAGCTGCGTGATGTAAGCCTTGGCGATGCGCCTTTGTTCATCGTTGGTGTAAAAGATGGCGGAGCGGTAGGAAGGTCCGACGTCCGGTCCCTGGCGATTGAGTTCGGTGGGATCGTGAACCACGGAAAAGAAGATGCGAAGCAGCTGGCCGTAGGTGATTTGTGAGGGATCGTAAACCACTTCGACGGATTCGGCGTGTCCTGTTGTTTCGGTGACGACTTGATTGTAGGTGGCGGTGGCCGCGGAACCTCCGGCATAGCCCGCGGCGGTACTGAGGACGCCTTTCACGCGTTCAAACACGGCTTGAGTCCCCCAGAAACAGCCGCCGGCAAAAACAGCCGTCTCCATTTTGGCCGCGCCGGCGCGCGGCGCGTCAACTTTGGCGGGGGGAATCGGCCGCTCGGATGCAGAGAGCGCGGCGCAAGCTAGAAGCGAGAAAGCGAGTCCAAAACTCAAAAGCAGGCGGGGTGACATCGGCAGGCTCCTCAGAACTTCGTTTATATGATGCGTATCCATCAGGTCGAGTATACGTCCAGGTAGGATTGTATGGTTAGGCGCCGCGCCGTTCGCGAGTGCCGCGCAGAATTTCCCGATATCTCAATTCGCGACGCGAGACCGCCCACCGGGGGCTTGAGTGTCAATTTGCGACTGTCTCAGCTGTCGCAGTTGGGCGGGCTGTTTCGCATCGATATGGAAACAAGGGAGTTAGTGCGCGACCTCTAATAGTTTTAGAGGGCCTATTACTTGCATATTTATTTCTGGGGATAGGTGTCATTTCCTGGGGGTAGTGTGGGCATCAAAGAGAATCTGCGCAGTTACTTTCGGCTTCGTTTCGTCCTGATAGCGACCATTTCGCTGGCGGGTTATTGCGCCCTTTTGTGGTTTCTCCGTACTTCGTCGTACAGGGGCGAGCCACTACTGGATGCATATGTGGTGATGGCGGGAAGTTTGATCGCGTTCACGTTTGCGGCCAACGCCATGGTGCGGTTTCGCGGCACGCACGATCGGATCTCGCTGATCCTGGCATTTGGGTTCGTGGTGGCCGGTTTGATCGAGGCTGGGACGAGCATGGCCTTCTACCGGGGAATGTTGCTGACTCCTGCGGGAGGAGAGCACGTTACGCTGGGATGGCTGGCAGGGCGCACGCTGCTGGGAGTGCTGCTGGTTGCCGCGCTGGTGGTGGAGCGGCGAATTCCGATATCGCGCGAGCCGGGCAAAGAAATCGCGGGCGCGACACTGGTCGTCGGCGCCGTGGCTTACCTCACCAGCGTTTTCTTTTTCATGATTCCGGGCACGCCGAAGATCGAACCGGGCGCGTTGGTGCCGCGTCCATGGGATCTTGTTCCGGTATTGATTTTTGCGGCCGCGACGGTGGGATTCGGATGGCGGCTGCGGCGAGCAACGGCGGCGCTGGACCGCGCGCTATTCATTGCCGCGGGGCTGAACGTGATTTGTCACCTTACGATGAGCCAATCGCAGCACATGTTGGATGCGCCCTATATGGCGGCACACGTCCTGATGGTTTTGAGCTATGTGGTGGTGCTGGGCGGCACGCTGCTCGACAACGCCGACCTGTTCGACAAGGTGAGCCACATGGCCGCGTCCGATTCGCTGACGGGGCTGGCCAACCATCGTCGTCTGCTGGAGGCGATGGAAATGGAGATTGAACGCTGCCGGCGGTCGCGTCGGGGTTTTGGGGTGCTGCTGTTCGATCTCGACGACCTGAAAAAGATCAACGACAAGTACGGCCATTTGACGGGAAGCCGCGCGATTCAGCGCGTGGGCATGGTGCTGCGAGACAGCAGCCGCGCCATTGACACGGCGGCACGGTACGGCGGCGATGAATTTGCGTTGGTGTTGCCCGAATGCGGCCAACGAGAAGCGGAGCTGGCAGCGGCGCGCATCTGCGAACGCGTGGCTGAAGATGGTCTCGAACCCCGTCTTTCGATCAGCGTTGGTCAGGCCATTTACCCCAAGGACGGCACATCCATCGAGCAGCTTCTGGGTGTGGCGGACCTTGCGCTTTACAAAATGAAGGGGCGAAAAGTGAGCAAGGTGCGCTTGAGCCAAATTGTAGCTTGCTTGTAAGCGAAGACAGGACGATCAAACATGCGGATCGGGATGTCCACTTCGAAGGATAAAAGCATCGCAACGTTGCGCCGTGAAATCCGCGTTCCAATGGAAGTGGGAGTCGATATAAGCGGCCACGCACGCGTTCCCGGAACCGAGGCCACATTTACCCAGAACGTGAGCGCGCGAGGGGCGCGCGTTTTGAGCGTGCGCCGTTGGAAGACGAACGATCATCTGGTGATTACCATGCGGACGGGGTCCTTTCAATCCATTGCGCGCGTGGCGTATTGCCAGCCGGTCCCGCAAGCGGGTTACGCGCTGGGCATCGAATTTCTGGCGCCCCGCGGGCAGTGGGTGGTTTCCGAGGGCTTGGAACGGTAGAGGTTTTTCTCGGCGCTCGCCTGGGCTACTGCACAAATCCAACATTGGGTTCCTGGCCGGGTCCGGGTCCTTCCGGCAATTTTCCGAATTGAGCCTCGTAGCGCGCCACATTTTCCTGCAGCGCGCGAAGGAGCCGCTTGGCGTGCGCGGGGTTTACAATCAGGCTGGCCACCAATTTCCCCTGAGGCACGGTGGGGAACATGTAAATGAAATTCAAGGTGAATTCCTCGGCATTGTGATGGACCACCACCAAATTTGAATATTGACCGAGCAATTCCTTTTCATCGGCCTTTATCTGCGCTTGCTGCTGCTTCGGTGCTTCGGACATGCTTTCCTCCTTCGTGCCGACTCTTGACTATAGCAGAGGCGTTGTCAACAGCGACGCACTTCGGCGGAAAGTGATTTAGGTGATTCGCAGCATCCATCCGTCAGCGGCCTGTGAGAAGATTGCGCCCAGCTAAATGAGCGAGGAACGATCCCGGGCAGGGCACGCGCGCACGCCTAGTAGCTCGTCGAAAAGCGGCCTTCGAAAGCTCGGCGTTATCGCAGTGTTCGGTGTTTTGGGACTCAGCGCGTTGCTGATCGTTTATCTCGCGCGGAATTGGAGCGTGATGGCGAAGGCGCGGAAGCTTCAGAATCCCGTCCTTGCGACTCCTGAGGCCGTTGCTGCGGGCAAGGAAAGCTACCGCGAACACTGCCAAAGCTGCCATGGGGAAAACGGTGACGGGAAGGGTGACAAGGCTCCCGAGCTTTCCGTGGCTCCGGGAGACTTCACCGACGCGCGAGAGATGCACCACTACGCCGACGGCGAGCTTTACTGGCAAATTACTTACGGTCGCCGGCCGATGCCTGCGTTTGCAAGCAAGCTCAGCGAGGAGAAGCGCTGGCAGCTTGTCGACTATATCCGCACGTTTGCGAGCCGAAGCGAGCACTAACCGGGTTCGGTGCGGAGCCCCTCTCTGGGGCTTTCGCGCGCCGCGGGGACATTTGAGAGAGATTCTTCGACTGCGTGTCCCGGCGCTTTGCGCAAAGGCAAAAGAGCGGGACACTCCGCTCAGAATGACGGCACTGAAGGGCGCAGTCCGAGGATACGAAAAAAATCTTTACACCGGGGGGTGGTCTCGCGCAAGTACCTGTTGGTGTAAAGAAAAATCGTCTACGGTGAAGAGCCGATTCGGGCGGTTTTCGAGCGAATTCGCCGCAGCGGGCGAGCGAGCATCTCTCTTGGCCGTGCCATGCGATACATCCAAGAGAGATTCCTCGACTGCGCCTGCCGGCATCCGTCGCAAAAAGCGCGCCGGATGAAAAAGAGAACCGGCAGGCTCTGCTCGGAATGACGGCGGCGCAACGGCGAAGGCAGATCCCCCACACCGACCTGAGACGCGGCGGTCCGGGATAACATCTCGGGGCGCGCTACAGCCCGACCCACCATGGCTAAAGCCGAAATTCAAATGGCGTCATTTTCGCGGGCCTGAAAGGCCCGCGCG
>DATDMO010000274.1:0-21715 GCA_036518755.1 Candidatus Acidiferrales bacterium
TTGGCCGATTCTGGGCCGGAGCTGGAGCCGGCGCCGGCATCTGCGCAGGGGGAGCGGACTTCGCGGGTGCCTTCCCTGATTGCTGCGTTTGTTCCAGGATCGACCCGACGCCGGTTTCCGCGGGAGCGCGCTTAAAAGATAGCGCGAGGGACGTCATCATGAAAACAATGGCGCACCATGTCGTGGCGCGAGAGAGAAATGTGGCGGCGCCGCGCGGGCCAAAGGCTGTTTGACTGCCGGCTCCGCCGAAAGCACCAGCCAGGTCGGCAGCATTACCGCTCTGAAGCATAATCACGATAACCAGGACAAAGCACACCAGGATGTGCAGAGTGACCAATACCGCTGATACGCGCCATCCGACCCAAACCAGGCCGAGAGCCACCAGCATTGAAACAGCCCATTTTGCCCAAGAAGGCATTCGCTACTCCACTTCATCCACGGCGTTCTTCACCGGCGGGCGCTAGAAATTCACAATGGCGGCAAACGATTTCGGATCGAGGCTCGCGCCACCCACGAGCGCACCATCAATTTCCGTCTCCGCCATCAGTCCCTTGATGTTTTCGGGCTTAACGCTGCCGCCATACATAATGCGAAGAGCAGACGCTTGTTCGGTCGTGAAGAGGGCGGCGGCCAGGTTCCGTAGATGACAGTGAGCCGCTGCGGCCATGCCCGGAGTCGCCGTTCTTCCCGTCCCGATGGCCCACACCGGCTCGTACGCCAACAGAATACGCGAGAACTCCGAGGAGGTCAACGCGGCAAAGGCGCCATCAAACTGGCGTTTCAGCACCTCCTCGGTACAATTGGCGTCTCGTTCCGCAAGCGTTTCTCCCACGCAGACAATCGGAGTGAGGCCCGCGTCGAGGGCCGCTTTGGCTTTGCGATGGACCCAAGCGTCAGTCTCGCCAAAATACTGTCGCCGCTCGGAATGCCCCACGATAACGGCGCGGCATCCGGCATCAACCAGCATGCGCGCCGAGACTTCGCCGGTGAAAGCGCCCTCAGGCTCCCAATACAAGTCCTGCGCCGCAATCCCGATCTCCATCCCTTGCGCTGCGTCAATTGCTGCCGTTATCGCGGTGAATGGCGGCGCTACGATAATGTCGCAATGCTTGGACCCAGCTGATAGTGGTCTAAAGGCCTCGAAGAAGGCGCGCGTTTCGGTCGCCGTCTTGTACATCTTCCAATTGCCCGCAATCACCGGACGTCGCAATCAGAACTCCTTCTCACTTAGCCGTTCCGCTTGGCGCGTCGGTGAGCGCCTCGACGCCCGGGAGCTTTTCGCCAGCGAGAAATTCCAATGAGGCGCCTCCGCCCGTCGAAATGTGCGAAATCTCTTGGGCCACACCTGACTGCTCAACGGCGGAAACGGAATCACCGCCGCCAACGATCGATGTGGCGCCAGCTTTGGTGGCGGCGGCAACGGCATGGGCCATGGCCAGCGTGCCTTTAGCAAAGGCAGGTTTTTCAAACATGCCCAGGGGGCCATTCCAAACAATAGTGCGAGCTTTCGATATTTCACTGCTGAACAGTTTGATGGTTTTGGGGCCGACATCGAGGCCCATCCAGCCGTCAGGGGTGTTCGCGATGTCGGAGGTCCTGGTTTCAGCGGAATCCGGCGATTCGGCCACGACGTGATCGACCGGCAGCAACAAACGGAAATTGCGTTGGCGAGCTTCGTCGAGCAAACCACGCGCGAGGTCTAGCTTGTCGTCTTCCACGAGTGACCGCCCGACTTGGAGACCCTGCGACTTAAGGAAGGTGTAGGCCATGGCACCGCCAATGAGCATCGCATCGGCCAGTTTCATCAAGTTTTGCACCACTTCAATCTTATCTGAGACTTTCGCGCCCCCGAGAACTGCAACGAAGGGCCGTTCAGGATTTGAAATCGCCTTCCCCAGGTACGCCAGTTCCTTTTCCATCAGAAGGCCAGCGGCAGCCTGACCGACAAACTTCGTGATGCCCACGACCGATGCATGGGCGCGGTGGGCCGATCCAAACGCATCGCACACGAAGATTTCGTCGCACAAACCCGCCAACTGCTTCGAAAAACCAGGATCGTTGGCCTCTTCTTCCGGATGAAATCGGACGTTCTCGAGCAGGAGCACTTCCCCGTCGCGAAGCGCCTCGCTTTTCGAAACAGCCGTGGGCCCAACGCAATCCGCGGCAAACTCGATCGATTTGCCGAGCAACTCCTTCAAACAACTCGCCACCGGCACAAGACTGTATTTTGGATCGGGCTTCCCTTTGGGGCGGCCTAAGTGCGAAGCGAGAACCAGACGCGCACCCCGTTCGATGGCCAGGCGCAATGTGGGCAGAGTTTCGCGGATTCGGGTGTCGTCCGCAACCGTTGAGCCTTCCAAAGGAACGTTGAAATCCGCGCGAATGAAGACGCGCCTTCCGCGAAGATTAAGGTCGCGTATGGAGAGCTTTTTCATGGTTTCGTAGAAGAATCGTCCCAGCGGCGGATTTGAAGACTAAAGGCGCGCCGCCAAAAGTTGGATGAGGTCGCGGCAACGGCAGGAGTAGCCCCATTCATTGTCGTACCAGGCAAGCACCTTGACGCAATTGGAGCCGACGACGCGCGTATACTCCGCATCGACGATCGAGGAATGCGGGTTTCCGCGGAAATCCACCGAAACCAACTCTTCCTCGGTAAACTCAAGAATCCCCTTCAGAGGGCCCTCGGCAGCTTGTCTGAGGGCCGCGTTAACACTCTCGACGGTCGCGCTTTTCTCGGTCATCACCGTTAAATCGACAGCGCTCACGTTCGGGGTGGGAACCCGCAATGAATAGCCGTCAAGTTTTCCCTTCAATTCAGGAATCACCAGATGAAGCGCCTTGGCAGCTCCAGTCGAGGTGGGAATCATCGAAAGCGCCGCGGCGCGCGCGCGCCGGAGATCCTTGTGCGGAAGATCGAGAAGCCGCTGGTCATTCGTATAGGAGTGGATCGTCGTCATCGTGCCCACGTTGATGCGAAAGGTATCATGGATCACTTTCGCGACAGGAGCCAGGCAGTTCGTCGTGCATGAGGCGTTCGAGATCACGTGATGCTTCGCTGCGTCGTACGTCTTTTCGTTTACGCCGAGAACGAAGGTCGCATCGGGATCCGTGGCGGGCGCGGAAATAATCACCTTCTTCACCGGGCCGCGAATATGCTTGCGTGCATCAGCGCCCTTTGTGAACAATCCGGTGGATTCAACCACGATCGAAGCACCCACCGAAGCCCAGTCTAAATCCGCGGGATCCTTGGTGCGAAAGACCTTCAGGCTCTTGCCGTCCACGGAAATCGTGTCATCCGTGCAGGTGACCTGATTCGTGAGATTCCCCAAAATGGAATCGTATTTCAGCAGATGTGCGAGCGTCTTCGAGTCCGTGATATCGTTGACCGCAACGACTTCGATGTCCCGATCGCCGAGCGCGGCGCGAAAAATGTTGCGGCCGATGCGCCCGAAACCGTTGATCCCTACTTTCAGTGGCATGCGCCCTCCGAAAAATAGCCTGGCATTATTGGATGATAGAAAATATTGACCGGACTCGCAGCAAGTGGATGATGCTAGGGTGAGCGAACAAAAAAGTCAATCGTGCCTCCGCTGCATTTTTGCCCCCTAAAGCCAAAGTATTGTACTTCCCGCGACGCCTCAAAGAGGGCAACCCTAACCCGTCAACCCGAGTACAATGACTCCCTGGAATCAGAGGCGAGCGGCACATGGCGAAGACGAGACCAAAGGCCCAGGCTGACGACGGCGGGATTGGCATCCTTTTCGTCGTATCCACTCCAATCGGCAATCTTGAGGACATCACACTCCGCGCGTTGCGCGTTCTCAAGGAGGCGGACGTAGTCGCCTGCGAAGATACCCGCCGGACGTTGAAACTGCTCTCTCACTTTGAAATATCCAAACGGCTGGTCAGCTATCACGAACACAACGAACTCATGCGCGCCCCTGAAATCGTGATCGATTTGGAGCAGGGCGCCAAAGTCGCGTTGGTTACCGATGCAGGAACGCCCGCCATTTCCGATCCCGGCCACCGCCTCGTTAGCTTGTGCCTCCGGCATGGGATCAAGGTGGTGCCCATTCCCGGGGCATCGGCGTTCGTGGCGGCGCTTTCGGCTTCTGGACTGCCCACCGAGGAGTTCACATTTGCGGGATTTCTACCGTCGCGTCCGACTGAGCGCCGCAAAGCCCTTCGCGAGTTGGCGTCGGAGCATCGAACACTCGCGCTATATGAGGCACCGCATCGCCTTCTCGATACCCTCGAGGACGCACTCGAAATCCTCGGCAACCGGCCCGCCGTAATGGCGCGGGAAATCACCAAGGCCTTCGAGGAATTCTCACGCGGGCACATCGAAGACCTTGTAAAAGCCGCGAGGGCCAAGCTCCCGCGTGGGGAAATTACGCTGCTCGTCGCCCCGCCGGACGGGCAGGCGCAGCAGGCCGGGAATGAGCGAGCCTCCGTCGATACTATTCCGCTAGCACGCCAGGTTGACAACATCATGAGAGAGCGAGGGCTCGACCGAAAAACCGCGTTAAAGCAAGCGGCCCACCTGCGCGGCCTGACCCGCCGGGAAGCCTACAAGCAACTCCTGATTACGCGCGACGAATAGGCGACTACGGAGATTTTCAGAGACCATTTCTAGGCTAGCGACGACCGCTGATACCCTTGCTTCAGCTCTCGCTCCGCCTCGAGCCAATTGTCTTGGTCGCATCCCTGCACGCAACCGCGCTCGACGTACAATTCATAGGCACGCCGTTGAATTTCTTCAAAACTCGGGCCGGTCGTGAGTTGCGGCTCCAGAATCTCCAAATCAACTACTTGCGCTCCGCTTTCCGAACTCGCTGCCACGCTTTTTGCTCTCATTTATATCCCTCCGTGCTGATCCCGCCGGTTTCCCAATCGACCGAAACTCGCACAACATTAGTGCGAGCGGCTGCCAATAAGAATTGCCGATGTTCCAATTTGAGCCACCGAGACGGGCCTCCCGAGGCGATGGAGGGGAATCCGCCGGTTTGGGGGTGCGGCTTGGGGTTCGCTCAGAGAAACGAGCGAATAGAATCTCTGCCGTCCCAGCCAATGGTAGCGCCGTAGAATCGGCCGAAGATCGGTTCAAACGAAGCGCCCAGCTCGATCAGCTCCAGCATACCGGCCATCTCCGCGGTTGTATCCATGTACGCGACTCGGCCACCGCTAGGTACGCGCGCGAAAAACGCCAGCTCGTGACCTCGGGCGCGGTGTTGTTCCACGTCGCGATCAAAACTCGATGTAGCAACGCCCCAGTGGTGAAAGCCGTAGCCGCGTTTCTCGATCGTCTCCCTATAGACGGATGGCTCGTCGTCGTTCGGCGCGATGAGTTCGATCATCATGTGGCCAGCGAAACTCATGGCGATAGCGACATCGGTGGTCGATGGTCCGCCGCGATATTTTGCGTCTTCGCCTGCGAAATGTTCGAGCAAGAACCACGGCCCGACCCTCAGCTCCTTGACCCAGTGATTGATCGCCTCGCGGATGTCCTTGACGACGTAAGCCGTCTGGATAATTCCGTTATCTGGCTGACCGAAATTCACAAGGCCCATGAATCCGCCCCCTCATAAATCCGTTTCTGCTCCCAAACTTCCAGATGCGCACGGCCAGACCGATTATTCTGCCGGCGAAAGCGCTAGCAAGACGTTGCCCGGCAATCCCCCGCCAAACGCAGCGTAGCCAGAAGGCACGTAGAGAATGCCGTTGGCGACGGCGGGCCCGGGACCACCCATTGAGCCGCCTCTCGCCGGAACGCCGTTTGCGGTATCGAACGCACGCGCAGTATTGAATTGCCACAGCAGCCGACCGTCCGACGTGGACAGCGCCCGCAGGATTCCATCCCAGCCGCCGGTAAAGACGACACCGGGTATCGCCGTGACGGCCGCAGATTGTCCGAAGCGCAAGCCAGCCTTGGTGCGATTCTCGCCGTTGGAAGTAGGCTCGCCCAATTCGTCCAACGATTCCAGGCTAGCGAGCCACTTACGTTTGCCGCTTGCGAGATCAATTCCCACGGCCGTGCCGTCTTCTAGAGCCAAGTACAGATTCTGACCGTCGGTTGCTCCGCCGAGCGCAAGTTGTCCATTATTCGGGGCAACGGTGCCCGTCGTGGCAAACTTCCAGACAAGCGCGCCTTTCCGATCGGGGTCGAGCGCAAAGATTGTTCCACTCTTCGGTAATGCGATGAGCAGTCGATGCCCGTGGGGCATTTTCACCAGAATCGGTGACGCGCCGATATCGTGGTCGGGACCGAGGTCCCTCGGACAATTCTCCGTCGACGTGGGAACGCATCCAAGAATCCATGCATCGTTCTTGACGGCCTGAAATGACCAGACGATTCTGCCAGTTTTCAAATCGAGGGCGACAATCGCATCGGTCGTCTTTGGTGCAGGTTCAGTGTAGGAGTCTCCGGTGCCGATGTACAACAAATGGCGCTGCGTATCAATCGTTGGTGAATCCCACACGGCGCCGCCGGCGGGTGCAGTTAGCTGGACGCCGCGCGAATTCTTCCTGACGGGCTTGGGCGCCTCGGTGATCACGTACGACTTCCAAATCAGCTGTCCCGTATTCGCATCGAGCGCGACGACGCTCCCTCGAAAGCTGCAACACGGATAGGTCGGATCAGCGGCGAAAACTTCCTCCGTGGAAGAAACGGGGACGTAGAGGCGGCCTTTGTAGAGCGTGGGCCCGGCACTAAGGCGCGCAATGTAGTTGTTGTCGATTACGTTCTTAATCCATAGCGGCTTGCCGGTCGCAGCGTCGAGCGCGTATACATTCCCGCGGAAGTCGCCAAAATAAACGGCGTATTTGGTTGTGCCGTGGCCGGCAACCGGCCCTACGGTCGCCGCGGTTCGCACAGTTGCCTGCGCTCGATAAGACCAGTAGACGCACCCCGTATCAGCGTTGATCGCGTAAAAATACCCGATATCGCTGCCGACAAAAACACGGCCGTCTACGATGGATGGCTGGCCGAACGAGGTGTCGCCGTTGGGAAATCCGAACGCCCATTTCAGCTTCAACTGCGGCACTTGTTGTGCCGTAATGCCGGCGCCCGGTCTGCCTTGAAACCGGGTGTTTGCCAGGTTCACTCCCCAGCCGTTCCAGGCTGGGCGTGATGAAATATTTTCGATGGGCGCGTTAGCGTCGCAGCGGTTGCGCATCGTTCTCGCGCTGCCCGCTTCAGTCAGGTCGAGCGGGCGCCCGCCTAAATACGCGGCGAGAACTTGCTTCTCGCTTGCGCTGAGCGGTTGTGCCGCAGCGGCCATCGCACCCGTGGTAATCGCGCTGTAAATCGTCTCCGGAGACAGCTTCATCAGCACCTTCAGATCGGGAGCCCGGTTCGACGCAACAGGACTCGAATGGCACTTCGCGCAACTCCTCTGATAGAGAGCGTCTCCGGGCGGCTTCGCCACCGCGACCCGCTCCTGCGCGATCGACCGAGGGGCTGCCGCAACTAGAAGGACAGCACTTGCCAATGCCGCCGAGAAAAATGCGGCTCGCTTGACGAACGACTTCTCCGCGCTCCATCGCATATTCAACATGTACGTCGCAACTTGCGCCAAGTTGATACTAGAAATATCGCCTTCTCGCAACGTTTACGTTGCAGCCAGGAATAGGCCACGGACGAAGTGCCGCACTAAATGTCGGCGAGTTGCAGGTCCGGTCCACGAGATGCACTCCGCTCCAAGCTTGCTGGAAGCTCACCTAGAACATTCGCGATCAGGAACGTCTTTCCAGAATGCGAAGGATCCCAGACCAGTGGCTTATGGCATAACTTCCGGCAGCTTACGAACCTCCGCTTCGCGACGAATCAGCCGTTGGAGCAATGCTGTTGCGTGTTTCATCGCGACTTGCCTCACCTGCATCAATCCAGCGCGACTTCAAGCGCCAGGCGGGGCCTAGTGCACGTATTTGATCACTTCGACTTCCGACGTGGCGATGAGACCGTCATTAACGACCTGGTCGAGGAACGGAAGCAGCTTCTGAATTTTTTCTTCCGAGTCCACGATGCTGACCATAACCGGGCAATCGTGAGAAAACGACAGAACATTCGAGTGGTGGATTAGAGTGCTCGCGCCATAACCCGCAACGCCCCGTAAAACCGTTGCACCCGCAATCTCCAGTTCACGGCACTTTTCGACAATCGCCAGATACAGAGGCTTGCCTTTCCATTTGTCATCTTCACCGAAATAGACGCGAAGCATCTTGGCTTTGCCTTCGAGTTTCATGTGCGGGCCTCCTGTCGGCGGTCGGCGCTCGCGAAATTGTGGGTGTACTTGATCACGTCTACATCCGAGAGGACCACCAGCCCCTGCTGCACCATCTGGTCTAGGATCGGGAAGTACGCTTGAAGCTTTTCCTCTGTATCCACAACAGAAAGCATCATCGGTCGATCATGCGAGAGATGAAGCGCAGAATCCTTGTGCATCCGTCGGTTTGCTCCGTAGCCGAGAATTCCCTGATAGACCGTCGCCCCCGCAATATCGTTCGCGCGCATGCTTTCGATGAGAGCCTTATGGAGCGGCTGCCCCCGCCACTTGTCGTTCTCGCCGATGAAAATCCGCATCAGCTTCGCCTTGCCTTGCCGTTTTAACGGTGGCAGAGACTCTTCTGCCGCCTTCTTCTTCTCTGCTTCCGCTGGCTTCACAACTAAAGTGTCTTGAATTTCTATTAGCCCTGTCCCGGCCAGTTCGCGAAGCTTCGGTAACACTTCCTCCACCTTTTCCGCCGACTCGATGAACTCAATCTTCATTGGGAGATCAGCGGTTAGAACTTCAATTCGCGTCGTGTGAAGATGGTGGTCCGCTCCAAATCCCGCGATCCCCCTTGTCACGCGTGCACCCGAGATGCCGCGGTAGAAAAGGAAATTCAAGATCGCCGAATATAGGGACTGGCCGTGATACTTATGGTCTTCACCAACATAGATGCTCACCTTCTTTGCGGCTCCGGGTTTCAGCATTTGTCCTCCGACCTTGCAATCCCACGCTGCGCGACCAGGAATTCGGCGGCACGCCCGAGAATGCCACCGCCAGCATGATCCCCTGCTTGGGCACGCCCTAGGAAATTCTCGAGAGTCTCAGCGATTTCCCCTGATGCGTTCTCCTCTCGTTTCATGCGATTGCCCTCCCCGTTATAGCGCCAATCCATACCGCTACAAACCCGACGCCGACACTAAAAGCGATATTCATGGCCGCGATCAAGAGTTCTCCGTCTTCAAATACTCGAAACGTTTCATATTCAAAGGCCGAAAAGGTGCTATATCCACCCAGGAAACCGATCACCAACAGGTATCTCCAGCTCGGACTTAAATGCGTCCGCTCGGCCAAAAGCGTCATGATAAAGCCGATCAAAAACGAGGCCGTGACGTTGATCACAAAGGTGCCGTAAGGAAAACGGCTTCCCAACCGCCCGCTCACGTATCCGCCAGCCCAAAAGCGCAACATCGAACCTATGGCTCCGCCCAATGCGACGATCAAGTATTTGGTCATACGAATCGCTTTTTATCCTCTCAGTTTGAACGTAACAACCGCATGCCGAAGCTTTTTGTGCGCCATCCTATAGCCTCCCAGCACCCGAACCAGTCTGCGCCCGAACTCGCGCTATGTAGTCGTCAATCGTTCTCCGCTAACACATGACGCGAAGCCGGTTCGCTTGGAACAGATTCAGCGTCTCAACGGAAGGCGACAACACAGCCGCGTCCAATCAGCTTGTTATCGGAGAATTCCTGCAAAGGTGGGTCAGAGCAAATGATCCCACCAAGGCCGAAACCCTCGTAGGAGTCATCTGCCCCTTTTTTCGGGGCGGTTAGGGGTGAACTCCAACACCCGTGACGGCCTTATTATTTTCCGTCACATGGCCGAAGTCAATCTCCGTCCAAGCGAGTATTCGTCTGCCCAACCAGGAGCATTTGGATCATTGAGCGCTTGCCCTTCCGTCGACTCATGACTTCCAGTGATAAATGCCCTACAATCAAAGCCTCAAAAGCGCCCGTAGCTCAGTCGGAAAGAGCGTCTGCCTTCTAAGCAGAGGGTCGGGGGTTCGAATCCCTCCGGGCGCGCCATTCCTTTAAGGTCCAGCCGGGCGACATGGGTAACAGAACGTACCTAAGAATGGGTAATACTTTGGGGCCGAATGGATTTTCGAGCGGCTCGAGCACTCGCGTCTCCAGATCGAAGTAACCAAATCATGATCCCATAAAGCTGACCAAGCGGATGTCGTACTGGGGTGCTCGTGTTTCACATTCAGATGTAGTTCCACCTGGAACGAAAGCTGATTGGCGTATCGCGGTCACCCTTCCGTCAAATCGTGGAACTCTAGCAAGCCCGGCACGGAATTACATCTGTTGCGGCGACCCAGCATAAGCAATAAATCTATCAGTCCTGACGAGTTCTCCATGATTGCGCAATCGCAAAGCCCGTCCGCAGCCGGCGATTCGAACAAGTCCGATAAGTCGGCGACGGAGGAGGATTTTCCTGTAGCGCAATGGCAGCAAGGTCAGCTCGTCGTAGCAACGCAAAGTCGCACGGGCTCGACAACTCGCAGCTATCAACTCTCCCCGGAAGGCAAACAACTATTCGTGACGACACGCATTGAAAATCAGCGATTGAGCCGGCCGATTGTCTTTCGCTTCGTGTACGATTCGATCAAGGTTAGCGAGTAGCTTTCTCTGTCAAGGTACTCCAAGGAGCCACCTGCTGTGGCCCGTGCGCCGGGGGAACGGTAATTGTGCAACAGTAGGCTGGTGAAACGAATTGCGGCCTTCCCGTTGATGGTAATCGCGACGATTCTCGCCGCGCCCTGCAGGAATGACGTTCGCCTGCTCTCCGCAGCTGAGCGGCCAGGCTCGCAAGCGCAACCTGGCCGGCGACAGTCAGAGCCCGAACCTGCAACGCCGTCGTCTTCGGCTTTCAGCATTGGCGGAGTCGTGCGGTCAGTCGAAAGCATTCCGATTCCCGGAGCAACGGTTCGTTTCACCAACACCGATACGAACCATGTTTGGGTAAGCTGGACGGACCAATCAGGGAAATTCGAACTTCCCACTCTTCCAGCGGGGCCTTATCGGGCGGAGGCGAGCCAGCTTTGGCTTCATCTCATCCTCGCTTGAGGTTCGCCTCGGCGCTGGGCCAGGAGCGCCCTCAATCCAGTTCGTGCTCCACGTGGCTACGCTTGCGCAGCTTGCAGTTCAGGCCGGGAGCGAGAAGATCGCAAACCAGTCAAGAGCTGGCGAGCGGCGCGGCAACAGGAATGCAGTCGCCGCAAACACGCCTGCCTCGAATCCAGAATCGAACGCGCCCGGCGCGCGCTCCCGATATCGTGGCCGGGGCCAACTCCCACCAGAGGTGTTGAATGCGATGACCCAGGGAATGGCCACAGGCGGTTTCTGCAGACCGATTTGGCGGACGAGTCAACTGGGGAGAATGAGGAAGCTGGCCCTTCACCCACGGAGATATCTTCCAATGGAGCAGGATCATCTTCTGACGCGTTTCTGTTGCAAGGCACCGTGGGCATGGGACTATCCCCGGCCGGGCCGGGCGCCGGTGGTTTTGGAGCCTTCGGACCTGGTGGACTCGTACCTGATATCCCGGGGACGCCCGGCGGTGCTTGCGGTTTTGGGGGTCCGAACGGGCCAAGCGGTCCGGGGCGGCCGCGGAGTGGGAGGGCCCGGAGCTGGCTTGGCGCAGAACGTGGGCCGAGCCGCCTTCTTCGGTGGTGGGCCGGGAGGTCCTCGCGGAGGAGGAGGCATCAGATTATTTCTAGCCGGAAAAGAATCAGGTGTTCGATCCAACCACCTTGAGGGCTGGCCTGATATTCTTCCGTGGCGGTGTGCAGATAAATATGACTCCGCTGATCGAGCCTGCGCAGATCGATCCAAAGACTCACACCGCATCGTTCCGAATCAGCTTGCCGCTCGCGAAGCTTCCGTCGGGGCGCTACACGGTGCAAGCGGTGGTCATCGCTGCCGGCGCGCAGCAGTCCGCGTTCGGCCGCGCATATCTGGCTCTTGAGCAGCCGCCGCAAACACCCAGTTCGGCCGCTCCCGCTTCACCCGATTCGCAAAAGCAGACAAATCCTTAGAAAGTCTTCTTCACGCCGTCTTGTGCGGGTAATAGCACAGCCGATAGAGATTGCATTCAGCGCAAATCGGGTGCCGCGCGCGGCAAACTCGCCGCCCATGCCAGATCAACTGGTGCGAAAAGATAATCCATTTTTCTTGCGGAATGATCTTCATCAAGTCGTTCTCAATTTTTTTCGGATCGGTATTCTTCGAGAGGTCGAGCCGCTCCGCGAGCCTTTGAACATGCGTATCCACTACCACGCCGCTCGCGATCCCAAAAGCGGTTCCAAGGACCACGTTCGCGGTCTTTCGCGCCACGCCCGGCAGCGTCAATAATTCCTCCATCGTCTTTGGCACTTTGCCGCCGAATTCCTCCACGATCAGCTTACTCGCGCCCATGATCGACTTGGTTTTGTTCCGGAAAAATCCGGTGGGACGAATCTCCTGCTCCAGTTCCGCCGGATTGGCGTACGCGAATGCTTCTGGATTTGGATAATTCCGGTAGAGCGTGGGGGTGACCTGATTGACGCGCTCGTCCGTGCACTGCGCCGAGAGAATCGTCGAAATCAGCAATTGGAAGGGATTGTCATGGGTGAGCGCGCAAGTAGCCGTGGGGTAGGACTCGTCAAGCGCCTTCAGAATCGCTCGCACTCTGGCCGGATTGGTTCCCCGTCCCGCCCCGTTTTTCCGAACATCCGCCTTAGCAGATCGCAGCCTCGCAGGTTTCTTCGCAGGCTGACTTTTTCTTGGCACTCTCGCCAAGGTTTTCTTCTTACCAGCCATGAGGCCAGGAACTATAGCACACGCGCGAATTACGCTTCGACGCGAACGCCCTTCCAGAACGCGACAAAGTCCTGGATCTCCGCCGCGGCAGGCTTTGGAGCGGGGTAATACCACGCTGCATCGGGGTTTCTCTGGCCGTTTACCTCAACGTCGTAATAGCTCGCGGTTCCCTTCCACGGACACACGCTATGTGTTTGGCTGGGCCGCAGATACTCGGAATGCACCGAGTCCGCGGGAAAGTAGTGATTCCCTTCAACTACGACGGTGCGATCGCTTTCGGCCAGCACCGCATCCTTCCACACAGCCTTCGCCATTTCGTCCTCCTATGGGCTTAGACCGCGAAGAAGAGGTTTTGTGCCAGCGGCCATTCCAAATCGAACCATTGCCCAGCGCACCGATAGCCGGCCCGCTCGCCCATTTGCATCACTTCCTGCGGATCGTACTTGTGCGAGCTTTCGGTCCAGATCGTCTCTCCTTCGCGAATGTAAAATCGAAAACCGGCCTTGCGAATCGTTATCCGCTGCCATTGTTTCGACCGCAGGTGCATTTCGATGCGGCGTTCCTGTTCGTCGTACCGGACCATATGCTCGAATTGTGAAAGATCGAAATCCCCATCGAGTTCGCGATTGATTCGCGCCAGCAGATTCTTGTTAAATGCTGCGGTAACTCCCGTCGGATCATCGTAGGCCGGTATCAACGTGGAAACCGGTTTTTCGAGGTCGGTCGCCAGCAAAAGCGTATCGCCTTCGCGCAGAATCGAACGCACCTCGCGCAGAAATTGCTCTCCGGCGGGCCGGTCGAAGTTTCCAATCGTGCTTCCCAGAAAGAGAACAAACAGTTTTTCGTCTTCGCGCCGCCGTGTCGCCACTTCCTGAAGGCCATCCAGGTAAGCGCGCTCAAATCCCACGATGCTTACCTGATCCATCTGGCCCAATTCCTGCTGGCAGCGGAAGAGCGCGCTACCGGAAATGTCGATTGGGTAGTAATTCACCCGTTGCCGTCGGGACAAAGTCTCGAGCAGCCAACGCGTTTGTTGGCCGCTTCCGCTTCCTAGTTCGGCAACCACCGCGGGCCCGGGCACGCGCCCTACAATTTCGGCGGAACATCGTTCAAGCATGCGCATTCCCGCGCGCGCCAGTCCATACTCCGGCAGCATACAGATCACATCGAAGAGCGCGGAACCCACCGAATCGTAGAGGTACTTCGACGGGAGTTCTTTTTGTCCCGGCTGCGTGAGCCCCATCACGACATCTGAACAGAATTCAGAGAGCGCACGACTCGGAGCGCTTACGGCCGACATTCGCGGAGCCGATCCCATGACTATTCCTCTATGCAGCGGAAGGTGGCGTACACGTGCGGGTAGTGCGGCTGGAACCAGTTCCGGAAAGATCGCCGCAGCATACATGCATCGCTCCGCGACGATCCGCCCTTCATCACGAAATGTTTGCCGTCGAAAAAATTAGCCGAGTAGCCGGGATAAAAGGAGAAGTTTTTAAATCCCGGCAGGGGACCAAATGGTGTCGAGGTCCATTCCCAACCGTTGCCGATCAGATCTTCCACGCCGAACGCGCTGGCGCCCGCCGGATGCGCATCCACCGGAGTGGCATCCCAGTTCTGATGATGAAAATTGCCGCGCGACGATTCGGGAGCTGCGCTGCCCCAGGGATATGCTTGCTCAGCTTCTTTCGGCGTGCCGTACGCGGCTCGATGCCACTGAGCTTCCGTTGGAAGTTTCTTCCCCGCCCAGTGCGCGAAAGCGGACGCTTCGGCGTGGCTCACATAAACGGGCCAAGAAAGTGGCAACGGAATTGTTCCAAACATCGCCCGGTATTCCCACTGCGTGTCCGGATCGGCCGCCCGCGAGCTTGATCGCTGAACCCAGTAACGCGGATGCGCAATGCGGCCGCGGCGTACCCACTCCCAGTCTTCCGGTCTCCAATAATTGCGGTCCTCGTACCCGCCCGCGCGCACGAACTTCAGGTACTCTTCGTTCGTCACCGGGAATACATCCACGGAAAAGCTGGGCACTTCAATTTGTTGCTCTTCGAATTCATTGTCCCAGCCGAACGCTCCGCCGCTGCGGGATTGTCCCAGCGTTGCGATTCCCGCCGGGATCGTCACCTGGCGCGGTCTCGGCGCGGGTCTCGGATCAGCGAAGGCCGCGGCCTGCGGTGTTTTTCGCTCCGCCGGCAAATTATGCAGCAGATACGCCAGGGTTTCGGCGTGCATCAAGCGATGCTCGATTGCCGTCTCAAGTAGAGTTCCATCTCTAAGGTAAGGATCGGCGGAACGTCGCGCGCGCGAGCCGCGCAGGCTTTCATCCAGCCTGTCTCGAACACGCCAATTGTATTTTTCCACCTGAGCGATATTCGGCCAGTCTCCGGGCTCGTCGGTCGGCAACCCTCCTCCCACTGGATCGATCCCGAAGGCGAAAAGATTATCGAAACCGGGGTCGTGCGACTCCAGATCCAGCGCGGGCGAGAGCAGGTTCCAATCGAAAGCTTCCAGATGTCCTAGATAGAAAATCAAACGATGGCGCTCCGGGATCGGACGATCATAAAAAGAATTCGGAGGCAGCAAATCGAAAAGACGGTCCGTGCGCGAACGCGCTTCCTCTAGCCGCAAGAACAGTGGAGAATAAAGCTCCGGCGCTACTCCGAAACTCGCCATTAGTTACCTCTCCGAGACGGGGGATTTCTTTTACTCCGGCATGGAGCGCCAGGGCAAGCAATTTATTCCACAAACTTAGATGCAGCGAGAAGAGGAGAGGTCGCGAAATTATTGGCGCGGAAAAATGGCCGCCAGCCTGCCGAACGACCTGCCGCGGTGGCTCAAGCGGTTTTTTTCTTCCGCAGGTAACTCCCCATAAGTTCTATTGGTATCAAGCATCTGGAATACCGGATCGTACCCAAAGCCACTTGATCCGCGCGGCTCTTCCGCGATCAGTCCTTCCACGAAATCAGAAACTACGGCGAGTGCGCGCCCCCGCTCCGCAATTGCTGTCACGCAGACAAATCGCGCCCGCCGCTCGTTTCCCTCTTTCCCTTCCATCGCGCACAGCAATTTTTCAATTCGACCTGCATCCGTGGCCTCGGGACCGGCGTAGCGCGCCGAGTGAATTCCCGGCGCGCCGCCGAGCGCGGGAACCACCAAGCCGGAATCGTCCGCGAGCACAATGCCGTCCACAAGCCGGCTGTAGTGCAATGCCTTTCCTGCGGCATTTTCGGCGAAGGTGGGCGCGGACTCGTCAAATGCGGGAAGGCTCCGGAAATTCGGAACCAGTTCGATTTCAATCCCGGAGCCGGCGGCGAGTTGCTGGTATTCGCGCAGCTTCCCAGAATTTGACGAGGCCAGCAACAGCCGGCTAAATGCGGGCTCGCCCACGGTCTATCGCAAACGCCCGCGGAAATTCATGTGCAGTAGTTCCTGTTGCGCCTTGGTAAGTTCCCGAATCCCGCTACCGGCCAGATTCAGCAATTTTTGCAGCTCATCAGTTGCATAAGGCCGCCCTTCCGCGCTTGCCTGTACTTCCACAAATTGGCCGCTCCCGGTCATCACCACGTTCATATCCACCTGCGCGCGGGAATCTTCCTCGTAGGCCAGATCGAGCAAAAGCTGCTCGTCCACGATTCCCACGCTCGTAGCCGCCACCGAATCAAAAAGCGGCACCGAGCGCATCATTCCGGCTGCAGTCATGCGCTCGAGCGCCAGCGCCAGCGCGACGAATGCCGCCGTAACGGACGCTGTGCGCGTGCCGCCGTCGGCCTCGATCACGTCGCAATCGAGCCACACCGTTCGCTCGCCCAGCGCCTTGAGGTCCGTCGCGGCGCGCAGCGTGCGCCCAATCATCCGCTGAATTTCCAGCGTCCGGCCGGACTGGCGACCGCGGGTGGCCTCACGCGGCGTCCGCTCCTCGGTCGAACGCGGCAGCATTCCGTACTCACCGGTCACCCAACCTTTACCGGTCCCCTTGAGAAACGAGGGCACTCCGTCGTCCACTGTCGCGGTCACGATCACCCGCGTGCGGCCCATTTCAATCAGCACGCTGCCTTCGGCGCTCGGAATGAAATCCGGCGTCATCTTCACCGGCCGCAAATCTTCCGGCCCTCGCCCATCTGCTCTCAAGAAAAACTCCTTCCCGTGCGCGCACCACCCATCGCGAGCCAGTTTGACGACCGCCAACGAATGTGTCAATCGCTTGAAATCAGCGCAACGTTTTTCTTGGCGTGGCCACGACGGAGGATTTCGTTGAGACCGCCGCGCTCGGTGTCGCGGACGAAGGCGTTTCCCGTGACGGTGAATTCAAATCGAAAAAGCCGGTCAGATCCACATTGCCCGCCAGCGTATCCACTTCCTGGCCGTGAATCAGAATTTTCAATCGCTGCAGACCAGGCACGTTGACTTCCAGCGTCCGCGCGACGGAGTCCACCGCCAACTGTTCGCTCATAATTCCTGACGGCATTTCGGAGGCGAGACTGTCCGAAAAATCGGCCACCGCGGTGCCGTCGGGAAGCACGTAGAAATCCAGCAGCGCGGCATCCGCGGGAAGTGTGCGCTGATCCGCGCTCGGAGGATCTGAGATGAGCTTGTGCAGCAACTGCTTCGAACGTTCCACCGGATCGGCCGAAAGCGGTAATTCAGTTTGCACCGGAGCCACGCTATCCGGACCGGACGCCCAAAACAATTCCGCTTTTGCGGTCACGTCCGTGGGGGTAGATATCGGAGGAGCCAGCACTTCGTGCCGCGCTTTTTCGTCCGCCGATCGCGTTTCCGCCAGACGCTGCACTCGGCGGTGCAGACCACGGAAGCTGATCAGCCCGACGATAACGCCTATCACGAGGCACGCCAGGCCGATCTTGACGTTTCGCCCCATCATCGGGCTCCGATCGCGCTGCCCTGACGGAAGGCGATAACGCTAGCGGCAACCGCTCTCGCGAGGGGCGTTGCGGCCGCCGCCAACGCATTCGGACTCGATCCTGACACGCTCGAGATTTCGATCGCAACCGCCGGATCATTAATCGATCGCAAGCCGCGGATCGCGGCTCCCGTCGAAACAAGAGGCGATCCGTGAAAGAGTTGGGTGAGTTGCACCTGAATCAAATTTGCGAGGCGGCGACTGGCATCCACGAACGGCCGCTGCGCTTCGTTCCAGTCAATCAAACCGCCCGAAGGCCGATTCACAGTTTGCGCAGCGACGCCAGCCAATCCGGCGCTGCCGGGGGCGGGCGCGACAGGCGTTTCGAATCGATCGTAGTAGGCTCGTACCGTTCCGGGCGTGCCCGTGGAAGAAATATGGACGCTGACGAATACAGCGCCCGGATACGCATTCGCGATGCCCGCGCGATCGTCATAGGAAGGATTCGAATCGTCGTTGCGTGTGGTGATCACCCGATATCCTCGCTGCTCCAGCTCCGCGCGCATCGTACGGACGATTTGGAGCACCAGGTCCTTTTCGACGACCCCATCCGGCCCGCGCGCTCCGGTATCCGTGCCTCCGTGGGCGGGATCGAGCACAATCACGGGACCGGCGGGAACCTGCGGAGAAGGAGCTGGCGGCGCGGGAGCGGCCTGCGGAGCACGGACGGTCTGTGGCGCGGGCGGGGCTTGTTCAGGGTTTTGTTGCGGAGAAGAAATTCGAGACTCCGCCGGAATTGCGGCCGTGGCGGCGAGAGCAGCCGCCAGACAAATCAGCAACAGGAAATGTCGCACGGCAGAAAGCATAGCAGAAGTATTCTTGACGCCGCGAAGAGAAGCCGCTGGTTGCCGGAACTTGTCACGCTTCCGGAACCGGAGACACATCGAAAATGTGGGCCTGAAACGCTTCGCGGCGGACAAAGAGGCCAACGCCTCGCAACTCGTCACGCGATCGAATGTAGCGAACGTCATTTAGCTGGTCATAGAAGACATATTCTTTCGCCGCAAGCGAGTGACCTTCAAAATGAACGCGGCCCTGCGATGCTTGGCCCGTCAGATTCACACTAATCACTCTCCAGGAATTCTCCGATCGCCATTCGTAAGTGATCAAACCATCGGGCGGGGCATCCCCTTCGGGCGTCACACCCAACAAATTCCAAACGCCGTTGTGAAATACATTTTCCGCGGTGACGCGAAGTATTCTAGCGAAGAGAGCGGCGGTCTGGGAATCGGACGGTTCATCGGCTGCCATTCGGAGTGTAATCGGAAGATGAATCTTCAATCCATCAAGCTGGCCTTGGTGGTAAAGACGCATGCCTGGCAGCGTGCCCATCAGCGTTCCCGCTGAAGCCAATCGTTCCGCGCTAAAAACCGAGGCGCAGCGCGCCTCGTCGTGATTTTCCAGAAAGCGCGCGAGATGATTCTGGTACCCAAGGTCGTCTTTCAGGCGCGATCTCACGCCTGGCAGCACAATATCGCGAACGGCGTCGTACAATTCCTTGTCGTAGACGAACGAGAAGCCGAGATCGAGCAGTCGCCGCTCCGTTCCCCAGTAGGCTTCCGCCAGCAGAACGAGGTCTGGCACCGCCGCATGCGCTTCGGTCCAAAACTCCGTGGCGGGCACGGCGGTTCCCTTCAGAAAGCGGCCCCAGTTTTTTTCGAAGATGTCATTCAGATGCAGCATGGCCATATCGCAGCGCACGCCGTCGCAATGCTGGGAGATAGTGCGTAGCGTTCCAAGCTGAGCGGCACGCATCTGTGGCGAGAAATGATTCAACTGCGCGGTATCTTTCCAGGGCGGAAAGTATGGGTCTTTGCCGTGCGCCAAGAATAGCGGCTGCTTCGCTGTTTCGATTCGGTAAAAGAGCGATGGATCATTGTCAAAGTTGGCTTGTGTGCCTTGAACGTAGAAATCGGGATGCTCTCGGGTCCAGGGGTGATCGAGGGCTGTGTGATTGCCCACGAAATCCAGAAACAGCGCCATGCCACGCGCGTGGAGTTTTTCGCGAACGCTGTCGAGTTCAGTCCACGAGCCTATGCGCGGATCGGGAACGTATTCCGCGACCGCGTACGGCGAGCCAACTACGTCTTCGGGCTTCCAGCCCGGCAATGCGCGATCGAATTGCGGAATGTTTGCGGGATCGGCGAGCGCGAGGCGGCGCGATTCGGGGCTTCGTCGCCAAACGCCCATCAGCCAGATAGCGTTGAATCCAAGTCGCGCCAGGGCGTCCCACTCCACGTCTGGAATATCGCCGAGTTTGACAAAACGACCTGTGCAAGTTGAAAGCTTTTCGAGCCACGCCCAGGTGCTGATTTCGTAGAGATGCGGGTGCGAACGGAGCACAAACGGCATCGGTTTAGAGGTAGTCACCGCCAGTCCGAGCTCCAATTTGGGTAGCAGGGAATGGGCATCGATGGTAACTTTTGCCTTCCATTTTTGCGACGCGTAGAGGATACACCGATCCTTTGTTTTGAGTAGGTTACGGCCAATTCTACTCGACAGGTGTGTCGAGCAGTCTTGCAGCGTTGGCTACGGGCGGGACCCGCGCCGGGCGCTCCTTCGAGTTGGCGCCTCCAATTTAGAGTTCTCATCATCACGTGGTCAGGCTAGCAAATTGCGGGAAGCGCGCAAGGACGAGCTTCTGTGGACTTTTCTCCGGCCCATATTGAGGGTTTCCATCGAAGCGAGACCGCGGTGACATGCATGATTCGGAGCGACTCGGGGCTTGGTAAGAAAACCCGACCAGCCAGAGCTCACGCGAGGAACCCGGCGCCATCGGCGATCCAGTGAGCGAGCATGTTCGCGTAGGTGTTTCGCCGCCACATGTAAAGCACCGTCAGCAGCAGACCACTGAATCCGGCCACGATCAGTTGTGCCCAACCCCACGAACTAAGATGAGCGATCGTGAAAACCGCCCATGAGACCACACCTGCTACCAAGTGACTGCCGGTCAACTCTTCGAGACGCTCGATGGGATATCCGCGAAAAAGGATTTCTTCCGCCACCGCCGCGCGCGTGACCAGCAGCAAGCGATACCAGAACGGATACCGGAGCAAGGTGTTCATCTCGCCTGAGTTCTGATGGAGATGGAGCAAGGGAAAGACAAAAGAGTAAATCACCACGATTCCGACGACCATGAGAATGCCAGTAAGAACGGCGAGCAGAATATCCCAGAGTTTAGGCTTGCGAAATCCGATGGACGAGAGCACGCGGCGCTCGACGCGAAGTACATAGAGAACCACTATAACGACCGCCAGCCACCACAGCACCTCATGTGAGCAAAGCGGTCCGAACACCTTCAGGTGCCCGCCCCAGGTGCCTAGCGGAAGGTTTGCCACGCCAAGTGTGAGCAACAGGCCAGCAAGAATCTGTGCGCGGCGTGTGTTTGACCCAGTAATTTGCATTCGGCCTCTCAGCTATCCTCTTATCTCAGGTGTTTCTAATCCTTTCAAGCAACATCTCGTTTATCTCCTGCCCTATTGTCAGAAACTCAGAAGCCATGCGACGGCGCTCCAGAAGCCAACTGACGCCGAAGGGTCTCCCGTGACACGTTGAAGAACGCCGCTTACAATGGAATTCCAGATGCGGAGCAATTGATGACGCGGCACAGCGGCGGAAACGAAAACGGAAAATTCGCGGGCGTTCGGGCGCTGATTTTCGATCTCGACGGCACCCTGATCGATTCGAAGCTCGATCTGGCGCTGGCCGTGGATGCAACGCTCAAGCACATGGGCCGCGCTTCCCTGCCCCACGAGACAATCGCCAGCTATGTGGGCCGCGGCGCCAATGCTCTGATCCGCAGTGTTCTCGGTGAGAACGTTGCAAACGATGAAGTCGAGACGGGGCTGGCGTATTTTCTCTCGTATTATCGCGCACACATGCTCGACAATACCGTCACGTACCCGGGCGTGCGCGAGGGGCTCGCATCTCTAGCGAGATACCCTATG
>DATDMO010000275.1:0-3508 GCA_036518755.1 Candidatus Acidiferrales bacterium
AGCGGATCAGTTTGAAGATGCTGAAGCCGCACCAGTGCGCGATCGGCCATAGCACGCCGAACACGAAAATCAGGCAAGTCACATAAAAACCGCCAAGCAGCTTGCCCAGCGAAACCATCGAGCCCGCCCCGAACTTACCAACCGTGAAAGCGATCGCGCCAAACGCGCCAATCGGCGCAGTCCACATAACGATTCCCACCACTTTGAACAACATCTGCGATGCGGATTCGACAAAATTCACCACTGGCTTGCTGCGTTCCCCGACTTGAATCAGCGCGAACGCGCAGAGCACGGAAACGAGCAGGACTTGCAGGACATTTCCTTCGGTGAACGCGCCCACAAACGTCGCGGGAATGATGTTCATTAGAAACTGCGTCACGCTGGCTCTCCCGGGATGCGCCACATAGGTCTGCACCGCGGAAGTATCCACGTGCGCGAGATTCACGTTGATCCCGCTGCCAGGTTTCCACAAGTTGACGGCGGCAAGCCCGATCACCAACGCAACCGTCGTGAGTACCTCGAAATAAACGATTGCTTTCAGAGCCACGCGGCCCACTCGCGCCACGTCCACCATCCGCGCGATCCCGTGAACCACGGTGCAAAAGATGATTGGCGCGATCAGCATCCGGATCAGCTTGATGAACGCGTCGCCCAGCGGCTGCACGCGCACGCCGGCGCTCGGATAAAACTTGCCCAGAACGATTCCCAGGATCATCCCCGCGAGCACATGCACCCAAAGTTGCGCGTACCAGCGCTTCGTGCGGGCCCGCCTCACCAGTTGGGCGTCAGCGTCAATGGCCATCGGGACGGAACACCCTAACCCTTGAAGCGCGAATTGACAAGCTGATCTGCACCAGCGTGAAACGCAGAAGGCCAAAAACGCGTCTCTATGAAGCAGGCCACTCGGTGTAGAATCCGGCGATGCGGGCGAGCGCCCGGCAGTCGAGCCGGTAATCGACGGGGGGAATATTCATGAAAAAGTTGGGGTCAGGGAATTCTTTCGGCACGCTCGGCGTTATCGTCGCGGCGGGCGTTCTGACGGTCGCGATTGCAAGCGTGGGTTTCGCGCGCTCAGCCGCTCGCTCGGCGAATCGCGCGCCAGACACGGGAACGCCACTCGTGCTCGGCATGGCGTTCGATGGCCACCAGGTGGCAAATCTCGATACCACGGTCAAGTTCTACGAGACGCTCGGTTATCCAGTCGCAAGCAGAACCGATTGGAAAGTCGACAAGGTGGTGAACGAGCTGGGCGGCACGAAGGGCGCGCAATCGCGAACGGCGATCATTAACATGCCGAGCTCGGTATCCGACAAACCGTTCCCGCTGATTTTGCGCGAATATCGTGGGATCGAACGCAAGGACTGGAGCAAGCTGAATTCTGCGGCCCTCGGCGCCGGCCACATGGACGTGACGGTTCTGGACGACTGCAGGCCCGTAATGGATAAGCTCAAGGCCGTTAACATGCTCGTCGTCCCTCAGATGGGATTTCCGCCCGGGCCCGCAAACGCCCCCCTCAGATTCGTGTTCGTGCAGGATCCCGATGGATGGTTCATCGAGCTATTCGCTAAGATGAAGCCCGCGCCCGGAGCCCCTCCCGAAGGGCCCAAGGTTTCGAATTCCACGGCGACTATGCAAAACATCGAAAGGCTCGGCAAGCAGGCCGGTTTCAATCACATCGGCTTGAACGTGATTGATCCCGCGAAGGCGCTTGCGTTTTATCAGGGCGTTTTGGGCGGAGATTATCCGCCGCTGCCCCCGCCGACCGCCGATGGCAAGCCGCCTCGGATGACCATGCTCAATGGTTGGTATCCCCAGGCCACCACGGATCAAAATGTGCGCCTCGAATTGCTCGGCTCGCCGCAAAATAAGGACAAGGAACCTCCCGGCCAGCATTTTGCAGATATCAACGTCAACTATGTCGGCTTCCAGGTAACTGACTTGGATGCGATTTATGCGAAGGTAAAGGCCGCCGGTGCCAAAACCGTCTCGGACGGCGGAATCATAAAGCTGAAGGACGGCCGCGCCGTCATCGTACAGGACCCCGACGTCGGCGGCTTCGTCGAACTCTGGCAGCCGTCGAAGTAACCCCTATCAGTCGATTTCGCGACCAGCAATGTAGCGTCGGTTGGCGTGGCGCGGGCACTCCCGCCTGCGCGTAGTAGAGACAACTGGTGAGGCAAGCCACAGGGTCGCTTTCGGAATCCTGATCCCAAATCGCGGAATCGGTATACACTTCTGCGGCTGTTTTCATATCTAGCGGGGAGTTCCAATGAACGACGAAATGATCGAACGCTTGACGATTCGCGAGATGATTGACAACTGGATTCTGTGGCGAGACGCCTTGATGTGGAAGGAGTTTCGCAGCCTCTGGCACGACGATGGCCGCATGATGGCCACGTGGACACAGGGCACTGCCGATGAATTCATCGAAATGAGCAAACAGGGCTTCGCGAAGGGTGTGCGCATCCTTCATTTCCAGGGCGGCAGCACGATCGATGTGAAGGGCAACCGCGCCCTCTCGCAGACCAAAATGAAGATCGATCAGCGCGCCCCCGTTCACGACGTAATGTGCGATGTTGTTTGCACTGGTCGTTTCGTCGATTTCTGGGAAAAGCGGGCGGGGCGCTGGGGATTGGTCCTGCGCCAGCCCATCTACGAAAAGGACCGCATGGATCCCGTCGATCCTGCCGCCAAACTCAACCTCGACCAAAAACTTCTCATGTCGTTTCGAGAGGGCTATCGCCACCTCGCTTATCTGCAAACCCAGATCGGCTACAAGATCAAAATGGACATGCCGGGATTGACCGGTCCAGAGGTCGAGGCTCTCTACGCGCGCGGCAAATCTTGGCTCGCCGGACAGCCGCTCTAGGCTTTTGCGAAGCGCGAGGCGGATATATAGTTGAAGGTGGCCTTTTATTTGTTACTGGCCGCCGTGAAATGAAAATCGAGGTCGAGGGAGAACGCCATTATGGCTGTGGAAGCAGTTGCCGCTCCAATTCGAGTAACGGATGCTGCATGGCAAGCGATAGAAGGCGGCTACGATTTGCAGGTGCACGTCGCGCCGGATGTAATTTCCCGCCGCATCGATGATTTGGATCTTGCGAAGGAGTTCCTCGCCCACAAGCTCAAGGGCTTCGTGTTGAAGTCGCATTACGCGCCCACTTATGAACGCGCAAAAGTGGTCACCAAGGCTAGCCCCGGTATCACCGCTTTCGGCGCGATCACTCTGAATCACAGCGTGGGTGGGCTGAACCCCGTTGCGCTTGAAATCGCGGGCCGCTCCGGCAACAAGATTGTCTGGATGCCCACGGTGGACGCGGCCAACGAAACCGCGGGCCGCGCCGGCGGCACCAACGTGAAGCTGCCGTTCTGGGCGCAGATCCAGCGCGAGCTCTCGGCGGAGGGAATTTCGCCGCCGCCGCTCACCGTGCTGGCCGAAGACGGCTCGCTGAACGCCGCCGCGCGCGGGTGCCTGGAGCGCATCGGCAAGCACGACATGATTCTGGCC
>DATDMO010000276.1:0-4229 GCA_036518755.1 Candidatus Acidiferrales bacterium
TTGACTGAAGGGCCGCTCGATATGCGAATGAATCAAACCAGGGGTGTGACAGCGGCAGACTTGGTCAATTACACCGCCGAAAAGGCGCTTGCCGATTTGATCTACCAACTCGGTGAGGAAAGGAGAGCGCGGAAGATAGCCAGAGCAATCGTTCGAGCGCGGCCCATCCGCGACACCGAACACCTGGCAACGGTTGTGGCAGGAGTCCGAAAAGCAAGGGGAAGGCAGAAACTGCAGCCCGCGACAAAAACGTTTCTGGCGCTGCGGAATGCGGTGAATCGAGAAGAGGAGGAACTCGAGCAGTTTCTTTCGCGGACCCCTGCCACTTTATCTTCCGGAGGACGCTGGATTGTCCTCAGCTACCACTCGCTTGAAGATCGTCCGGTCAAGCGAGCGTTTCAACGGTTGGCGCGAGAAGGAAGTTTTCGCGTGCTTACGAAGAAGGTCATCGTGCCCAGCGAAGAGGAAATCCGAAACAATCCTCGGGCGCGGAGCGCGAAGATGCGCGTAGCCGAAAAATTGTAAGGCCCGGCCGCATAAACATACGTTGGTCAGAAGGATTTGAGATGACGGAATATCACACTGTAAAGCGAATCGATAATTCAAGACTGATGCGGCCGGCGGCAACGTCACAGGCGCGGGATTTCTGGCGGAGATTGGCCACTGGCGCGGCGCTGGCCGCGTGCTCGCTCTTCTACGCCTGGCAGCACTTCGAGTGCATTCAGGTGCGCTATCAGATCGAGCGGCTGAACGCCGAAAGGGCGCGCTCCGCGGACCTGAATCAGCAATTGCAGTTGGAAGTGGCCACTCTGCGCTCGCCAATGCGCGTGGATACCATTGCGCGGAATCAGCTGGGCTTGACGGTGCCGGTGCCCGGACAGGTCGCCCCGGCCGAAGGTTCCGCGGATTCCGTAGTGGCCGATGCGCGCCCGATGGGGCAATCGACTCGGCCATAGCGCCAGCCAGGTGCCGAACGTCTGGCCGCTTGGTGGGGCGGCCCAGGGCTTTCGAAGAGGGCTGCGGGAACACTTTTTTTGATAGGTAGGCGGAGTCCATGGAGCAGCGCAATCCGCGTCTCCGCTGGTTGATCGTTTGGGTGGCGGCCGTAGCCTGGATCGTGGTGGTGCTTGCCCGGCTGAGTTATCTTCAGTTGTTCTGCTACAGCGAATACCTCGCAAAAGCCCAGCGTCAGCAGCAGCGAATATTTGAGATCAGCCCAATGCGGGGCACAATTTACGACCGCAAGGGACGGGAGCTTGCCGTCAGCTTGCCCATGGATTCCGTGTTCGCGGATCCGGCCGACATCAGCGATGTCCCCATGGTGGCGCGGCTGATTTCGCCCGTCCTGGGCCTGTCCGCCGAAGAAATTCAATCGAAAATAGACCAGTCGCGGACGCCCGTTCGCCTGGCGAAGAAGCTTTCTCCCGATACGGTGCACCGGATCGCGGCGATGAACCTTCGCGGCGTATTCTTCGAAAAAGAGAACCGGCGCGCTTATCCGGAACGTGAGCTTGCGGCTTCCGTGCTTGGGTATGTCGATGTGGATGAGAAAGGCCTGGGCGGCATTGAATATTCTCTCGACAAGCAGATTCGCGGGCGCCCGGGGAAGGTGATGGTGATGGCCGATGGGCGGCGCCAATATTACGACCGCACCGAAATGGCCGCCGATCCGGGCGCAAATGTCACACTGACGATCGACGAAACAATCCAATACATAGCGGAGAAGGAGCTCGATCGAGCTATCGAGGAAACGCACGCGAGAGCGGGCACGGTCGTGGTGCAAGATCCGAACTCAGGGGACCTGCTGGCGGTGGCAAACTGGCCGACGTTCGATCCGAACGACCCCGGGAAGTATTCCGATGAACAGCGCAGCGATCGCGCCATCAGTGCCGCGTATGAACCCGGTTCCACGTTTAAGGTGATCACGCTCACCGGCGGGATCGAAAATGGCGTGGTCACGCCGGACGATTTGATCGATTGCCAAATGGGGTCGATCCTGGTCGGCAGGAGGGTCATCCACGATTGGCATCGATTTGGGGTGCTGAGCGTCCGCGGGATTCTGGCGAATTCGAGTGACGTTGGCGCGATCAAGGTCGCTCTGCGATTGGGCGCTCCCCGCTTTTACGACACCATTCGCGCCTTCGGCATCGGTCAGGCCACGGGAATCGATCTCCCGGGCGAGAATCATGGTCTATTGAGGTCGGTCGAGGACTGGTCCGCCAATTCCATTGGCTCTCTGGCCATGGGCCAGGAAGTGAGCGTCACCCCGATTCAGATTATTTCCGCCATTTCTGCGATCGCGAATGGCGGCACGTTGTTCCGTCCGCACATTCTTCGCGAGATTCAAGGGGACGCTCCCCCATCGAGTCACTCTGCCCCGGCGTCTCAGCAGGCCACCGACGCTAAAACTGCGGCTGCGATGCGCGGAATGATGGAAGATGTGATGATTGAAGGCACAGGCAAACACGACCAACTCGAGGGATACACCTCCGGAGGTAAATCGGGCACGGCGCAGCAGATTGATCCCGCGACGGGCCGCTACTCGGCCACCCGCTACAATGCGTCATTCGTGGGTTTTGCGCCAGTGAACAACCCGGCGGTCACGATTTTGGTGGTGCTGGATTCGCCGGTGGGGCAGCATCATGGCGGAGTCGTGAGTGGTCCTGTTTTCAAGCGCGTGGCCGAGCAAGTATTGGCCTATCTCGGTGTGGCGCACGACGTGCCGCTGCCGTCCGACGTGGAAACAGCCAAGAACGAACAACGAAGGCGCGGGGCCGTCGCCAAGTTGCAAGACGCGAAGACCGACGATTCGACGCGGCAGCGCTTTGCAGCATCTATAGGAAAGACCCGAAGAGTAGAAGCCGCCCCAGCCGCAGCCTTCGCGGAGCAGGATTCGATCGCCGTTCCCAGCCTTGTCGGCCAAAGTGTGCGAGGCGTCACCGAGCAATGCTCGAGATTAGGATTAGCGCCGGTGCTGATAGGCAGCGGCGTAGGTATCGAGCAGTTTCCCGAAGCTGGCACGCAAGTGCAGCGCGGGAGCCAGGTGACGGTTCGGTTCGGACGTTCTAGCGAACTTGAGCAGATGGCGGCGAGGAGAGGGAATTGAGGCTCAGCGTCAAATCAAAGCCGGAAATGAGAAAAAACGAGCGAATCGGCACAGTGGAAGCGCGCGGCATGAAACTTCAAAAACTGCTGGCCGGCGTCGACGTGCTGAAAATCACTGGCCCGCCTGACGCCGAAATCCTATCGGTGACTTGCGACAGTCGCCGCGCCGGGCCGGGTGCAATTTTCTTCGCGCTCCGCGGCGAAAAGACGGAGGGGACTCAGTTCGTCGGGGACGCCTTGCAGCGGAGCGCGATCGCGCTCGCAAGCGAGAGCCCTCGGCCGCTAGGTTTTCCCGCTGGCGTTACCTGGATTGAGCTGGCTCCAGGTTCCGCGCGACGCGGCTTGGCCCGAGCCGCCGCTAATTTCTACCGGCACCCGGCTGACGGCTTGCAGCTCATCGGCGTAACCGGAACGAACGGAAAAACCACCATCACCTTTCTTGTGGACTCGATTCTGAGGGAAGCGGGGCTTAGGTCGGGGCTAATTGGGACTATAGAGCACCGAACACCGAAAGGTAGCCGCGCCGCTGCAAACACCACACCCGAATCGGTGGATTTGCAGCAGATGTTCGCTGAAATCCGCGACTCGGGCGGCACGCATGTGGTGCTGGAGGCGAGTTCGCACGCGCTGGTAATGGAACGGCTGTGGGGCTGCCACTTCGGTGTAGCGATTTTCACGAATTTAACCAGGGATCACCTCGATTATCACAAAACGTTTGAGAACTACTTCGCCGCAAAGAGGATCCTATTCGAAGGCACCGGTGCAGGCGCGCCAGGCGTCGGCGTGATCAACGTGGACGATCCCTATGCGGCACAGCTCACGGGGTTGGCGCGTCGCACCCTGACGTATGGGCTGAAGACTTCTTCCGAGGTGACTGCCCGGAAATTCGCTCTCTCGTTTGATGGACTTGAGTTCGTGGCCGACAGCCCGATTGGAAGTATCGAAGTGCACTCCCCGCTTGTTGGGCGCTTCAACGTGTACAACATCCTGGCGGCGATAGGGGCAGGGATTGGATTGAACGTCGCCAAGAGCCAGATTGAAGATGGCATCGCAAAGCTCCCATCGGTCCCCGGGCGGTTTCAACGCATCGATGAGGGGCAGCCATTCCTAGTGGTCGTTGATTA
>DATDMO010000277.1:0-6147 GCA_036518755.1 Candidatus Acidiferrales bacterium
ATGACACTCATTATCGACAATCCGACCGTGGAGAAAGTTCTCAAGCCGGCAGAGATAAACGATGCCTTGGAGGTGGCGGCGTTGGAATTGGCGAGGGGCGGCGCCATCAATGCTCCGCCGTACAGAGTCTTCACGCCGAGGGACGCCGACGATTACCGCGACCACCCCAAGTTTCCCGCAGGCGGAGGTAATCCAACACACCACTCATATACGTCATTGACTGGAGCAATTGCCAAACTGGATGTGACATCGGACCGTGTGGATTCCGATATCATCACATATTTTGAACAGGACGGAAGAACTCTTCAGAGGCGGGTGCCGGGCCGCAAAGACGGAAAGTTTTGCGGTCTGATTTATCTCTATAGCTCCCGCACCGGCGAACTCTTGGCCATCATTCACGACGGCTATCTTCAGAAGTTCCGCGTGGCCGGTACGGGAGCGGTCGGAGCAAAATATCTGGCGCGAAAAAATTCGCGGGTTATGGCGCTTATCGGAACGGGTTGGCAGGCCCAGGGCTCTGTTCATTGTTTCTCTGCGCTCGGCCTCTTGAAAAAGATTAAAGTGTATAGCCCAACTGCCGGCAAGAAAGAGGCGTTTGCAAACGAGATGTCTAGGGAAGCCGGAATAGAAATTCTCCCGGTGCCTTCTGCCCGTGAGGCCGTTCAAGGCGCGGATATCGTCTATATGGCGACGATCTCCAAGGATCCGGTGGTGATGGCTGAATGGTTGGAGCCCGGTCAGTTTATCAGCAACGTTTCAGATGTCGAGCTGGAGCTCGCCGGCTGGGAGCGCTGTGACGTCCTGACGATGAACCGCCACGGCAGGCGTTGGATGAGATATGCGATAGGTGGTGCCGAAGCGATCCCAGAACATTCCAAGGATCAATATACGCGACCCACGCGTATCGACTGGGATAGACTAATATTGTTGGGCGATGTAATAGCGGGAAAACATCCAGGACGCACTTCCGATCGCCAGATCACAGGACTTGTCTTGAGGGGAGATGGTGTGCAGTTTACCGCTGTTGGCCATCTTATTTATCATCGCTGCAAGGAAATGGGGTTAGGAACGGAAATCCCAACAGAGCTTTTCCTTCAAGATGAGAAATACATCCCTTGATCGAAATCAATCACACTCCTCTGAATATCATTGCGATGGCGGGTTTCTACCTTTTCCGCCACATGCGGCGCGCTTTACTTAGCGCGGCGCGTATTGGGCTGAATTAATCGTCGGGGTTATATTTTTTGGCCGTGTAAGTAACCGTCGCAGCTCTGGGCCCCTCACTCAACTTTTTGACCATAGCCCCGGCTTCTTCGGTCGTAGCGAACTCGACGATCTTGCCGTTTTCCATGAGCCAAGTCAGGCCTGAACCGAGTTCGCGAGCCGGCTGTCGATCGCACAAAATTCTGTACATATGAAACCTCCTACTCGAACGTCACTACGGAATCGGATTGGGTTTGAGAGATTTGCGGGAACATGAACAATAGGGCTTTTGAGCTAGGTAAGCAAGGGCAGGAAACTTTAAACCGGCTTCCCAAACTATTTAAGCTCAAGCTTAGTCGCGCGCCGATCGGGCAGCCGAAGCATCGTCATGCAGCGTAAGGCCTGCTGCGCAGGTCTCGTCGGGCAATCGGAGTTCGTTCGCAAACTGAACACTGGATTTCTTGATAGCTCGTTGCGGTGTGTTATTCCACATTGAACCAAATTTCCGCGGAGACAGGTTGGATGATGTCGAAACTCAAACTCACCCTCGCGTGCTGGGACTATGATCGCACCCGGCCGCTCATCGATGGTCGTGTCCAGGCCGAAGACATCGATTTGGAGATCAAGGTCATGCGTCCGCGCCAGACCTTTCCCCGAATGCTGGAGGACAAAGAGTTCGAGGTTTCCGAGCTATCGCTCGGCTCTTACGTGAGTCTGAAAGGCCGCGGCACTTGCCCCTTCGTTGCCGTGCCGGTCGCGCTGTCCAAGATATTTCGACACTCGTGCATTTACGTACAGACCGATGCCGGGATCGAGACGCCTCAGGACCTGCGGGGCAAAAGGGTGGGAACAACGCAGCTCGGCTCTACCGCCGTAATCTTCATGAACGGGATCCTGCAACACGAATACGGCGTGATGATGGAAGACATTCAGTGGTTCATCGGCGGATTGACAACCCCGACCCAGCGGCCATTGATCCCGTTGAAGCTGCCGGACAAAGTTAAAGTCGAGTTTCTGCCGCCGGTGCAAACCCTCGAGGGAATGCTGGAGAGCGGCGATCTCGATGCGTTGCTCGCGATCTATATCCCGTCGATTTTTCAGAAGGGCTCGCCCCGCATCGCACGCCTGTTTCCGAACTACTATGACGTCGAACAGGATTATTACCGCCGCACCGGCATCTTCCCGATCATGCATACGGTGGTGCTGCGCGACGATATTTATCGCGAGCATCCGTGGGCAGCCCGGAGCGTCTATCGAGCCTTCTGCGAAGCCCGGGATCTGGCGGTCAACGGACTCTACGACACCGACGCGCTCCGTCTTTCGCTTCCCTGGTTGATCCACCACGTCGAGGAGACCTGGCGGGTCTTAGGCAAGGATTTCTGGGCCTACGGGCTCGAGCCGAATCGGCCGGCGCTGCAGGCGATCGGCCAATATGTTTACGAACAGGGTTTTTCACCTCGAGTCGTCAGCCCTGACGAACTGTTCGCAGCGGACGTGGAGTGACCCGGCCGTGCTTGCCACGACGCTGCAGCGTAGAATAGGATAAGACTGTCTTAAGCGCAGTGTTCGCGACTCGAGGTAATCTATGAGGCAACGCGATGTTCGATCCTAAACATCTGATCATAGACAGCCCCAACGAGGGCGTCTTTCGAGTTCATCGCTCCGCCATGACATCACCCGAAATATTTCGGATGGAGCAGGAGCGGATATTCAACAAATGCTGGCTGTATTTGTGCCACGACTCCGAAGTAGAGAATCCGGGCGACTACCGGCGCCGGAATGTCGCTGGACGGCCGCTTTTCTTCATCCGCGGCAGCGACGGCAAGCTGCGGGTTTTTCTGAACACGTGCACGCACAGAGGCGCGCTCATTTGCCGGCACGACCAGGGGCATGCCGATATTTTGCAATGCTTCTATCATGCCTGGAGCTTCAACAATCAGGGCGATCTCATAGGCGTGCCGGACGAGGCCGGTTATCCCGCAAGTTTCAATCGCGCCGAGATGGGCCTCAAGCCGCCGCCGCGGGTGGAGAGTTACCGCGGTTTTGTCTTTGTGAGCTTCAATCCCGATGTCGAAGAACTCGTGACTTATCTAGCCGGTGCTCGGGAGTATCTCGACCTGATCGCTGATCAGGCCGAAAAAGGCATGCGGATCATCCCAGGTTCCAATCGATACTCCATCAAGGCCAACTGGAAACTGCTGGTCGAGAACAGCCTCGATGGCTATCACGTCAGGCCGACCCACAAGACTTACTTCGAATATGTAAAGAGCATGGGGATCAACACCAGCGGCGTCCAAACCGCATTCAGCCGGCCGGCGCTCGTCCTCGGCAACGGTCATGCGGTGGAGGAACACGACGGCATCAGAGGCCGGCCCATCGCTCGTTGGAGCCCGCTCTTCGGGGAAGAGAACAAAGAGGAGATCGCCGCGATCCGTGCGGGACTGGTGCGGAAGTTCGGCGAGCAGAAGGCGCGGCATATGGCCGATATCAGCCGAAACCTCCTCATCTATCCGAATCTCCTGATCATCGACTCCATCGACATCACCGTAAGAATCTTCTGGCCTCTCGCTCCGGACCTGATAGAAGTGACCGCCTGGCAGCTGGCTCCAAAGGAAGAGAAGCCCGAGCTCCTCGCGCGCCGGCTCGACAATTTCCTTACCTTCCACGGCCCGGGAGGTTTCGCGACACCCGACGACGTCGAAGCGATCGAATCCTGTCAGGCGGGTTATAAAGCCGAGGGGGTCGAATGGTCCGAATTATCCAGAGGCATGCACCGGGAAGCGATCGCCGAGGACGAGCTTCAGCTGCGGGCGTTCTGGCGTCAGTGGTTCGGCCATCTGTCGGGGCTGGGACACGTTGAAACAAACGACCCGGTAATCAGGGAGAAAGCGGCCCTCGCTCGCTGACAGCGAAAGCGATCATGCCGGAAGCAAGCTCCGCCGGAAACGATGGCAGCGCAACCGTTTTGCGCGCAGCGGTGGAAGAATTTCTTTACCGAGAGGCGGCGCTTCTGGACGCATGGCGATTGGATGAGTGGTTGGCGCTTTTTACCGCCGACGGCAGATATCTGGTCCCCACCACAGATCTCCCGGACGGAGATCCCCAGAAGGACCTGGTGTTTATCGATGACGACATGGTGCGGCTGCGCGCTCGCGTGGAAAGGCTGAAGAGCCGCCACGGTCACAGAGAATATCCCTCGTCGCGTACCCGGCGGTTCATTTCTAACATACGAATCAAAGTAGACGATGGCGCCATCGTCGTGACTTCCTCGTTTCTCGTCTATCGTTTCCGCATGGGAGAATCGAGTCCCTATGTGGGTTGGTACGAGCACAGGCTGAAACAGATTGACGGAGAGTTGAAGATTCAGCACAGGAAAGCCGTTCTTGACCAGGAAGCGCTGAGCGAGCACGGGGCCGTGAGTATCATCCTGTAGCGCACTTGCCGCGACGAGGAGAGTTACTTCACCGGCGGCAATTGCATGGCGCCGAACGGATCGAGCTCTAAAATTTTCGCGCTCTTCGGTTGGATGTTAAACCGTGCACGAATTTCCTCCAGCGGTTCGTTGGCGTGCTGAAAAAAATCAACGTCGAGCACGAGGTCTGTATTGCAAGCAGCGCCGCGAGCGACGGCTTCTGCCAAGCGTTCAATGCCGCCTGGGGCCGATAGATTGTGGGCTGCCTGCTCGCTGACAACGAGGCTCATCGGCATGAGACCGGATTCGAAAAGCGCCAACACGCCGAAGAATCCCAGTACCGCGCCGGGTGCGCGACTCGCCGCAGCCTGAAAGCTGATGACTTCGATTTCACCCATCGGCGTCGTGCCGTAGTCCGCGAGCACGTGCTCCCAATCATGTTGCGCGACGGCAGCATTGACGGAGCCCGGTTGGCCGGGAACCGTGAAACCGCGCATCTGATAGAACTCCCACAAGCTGCGACCGGCGCTCCCTTGCGGACAGGAACCGAGAGCGATCCAACGCGCGGCCTCAGCGGCATCGGCCTCAATTGTTATTGCATAGGCCTTGTCACCCGCATGGCGGACGAGTGCATCGAACCCCGGCGAACGGCGATCCAAATCGCTAATCCAGTTCATTCGATAGAAATCATGAATTGCCTTGGTCAACTCACCGCGCATCAAATCGCGCGCATAAAGCAGGCTCCGCTCGTGCACATGCAGAGCCGTCGCCCATTGCACGACGGATCGTTCCAGTCCTTGCGGGATCGGATTGCACAAAATTTCAACCGCAACCATTAATTGGATTGCCTCGTCCCGCTCAGCCTCGCTGCGCAGCGCAGCCATTACCTCAGCAGGAGAGGTTGGCGCGAGGTTTTCGAAATCGAGGTCCTGACCGAGCAGCCGGTTAAAAAGAGTGTGCAGCAAGTTCGGCTGCACAGGCGACTGCCAACCGTCCATACGGCAAGCGGAGGTCACTGCCCGGGCGACAATCTCAGCGTTCTCAGGGGAAGTATGGATGAGAAACATAGAAACTCCAAGTTGCAACTGATCAGGCCGCTATTGTCAATCACGTCGAGTATCAATCGCGTGAAAGGCGTTAGAACACAAGCGACACAATATCAGGGCCGGGTCTGGCATTGCTCAAAGCTGAGTTGTTGATCTTACCCTGCTCTAACGAGGTCAAAAGCTTCATTCGCTTCGGATAGAAACTTGCGGACTTTGTCGCGGCTCTTCCGGCCGCTCGAGTCTTCGACGCCGGTGTGAGAGTCGATACCTGCCGGCTGGACTTCCAGAATCGCTCGCTTGACGTTCTCCGGCGTCAGTCCACCGGCGAGAATCACCGGCCGATCGACCACTTCCACCAAGCGCCGGCTCACGCGCCAGTCGTGGATCTTGCCGGTGGCGCCCGATGCGCCGGTTTTTGGATCGAAGGTGTCGGTGATGAACGCATCGACCAAGGGCGATAGCTCACGGGCCATGGCTTCGAGACTT
>DATDMO010000278.1:0-9812 GCA_036518755.1 Candidatus Acidiferrales bacterium
TAGCTCCGAAGCGATTTGGGAGTTTGGCCAGCGGAGAGCGACCCAGCCTGTGTTGCCGGTAACCTTGAGCGGGAGACGGTGAGTGGCCTCGACGACGAGAGTGAGAGCGCCGGGCCAAAATTTATTTGCTAGAGTGAGAAAAGTGTCGGACACATCCCGGGCGAGAGTGACCGCCTGCTCGACGGAGTTGACGAGGATCGGGAGAGCGCGGGTTTCGGGGCGCGACTTCAGTTGGAAAACGCGTTCGATGGCGTAGAGATTGAACGGGTCGGCGGAAAGGCCGTAGAAAGTGTCGGTGGGAATGGAGATGACGCGGCTGCGCTTGATGAAGCTGGCCGCGTAGTCGATGACGTGCCGCTCCGGGGCTTCGCGTGAAACCTTCAGAATTTCCAGGGCCAATGTTCACTCGCGCGGGCTGCGCCTGATCAATTTCGGATGGGAATTATAACAGCCAGCCGCCGAGATGCAAGGTACAGCAGTGCAAGGCGTTAGCGGCGGGATGGCAGGGGCTGCGCAGGTTTACGCGGAGAGGTCCATTTGTTAGGCTTGCGGAATGAAGGGCGATTCGGCGGTTTTTGCGCGACGGTCGGACGGCGGGCGGCGCGGAATTGGCGCGGACCGCGGCGACACGATCACAAGCCGCGACAACAGGTGGCTGAAATTGTTCCGGGCGGCGCTGCGCGGAACGGGACCGCGCTCGGGCGAGGCGATTGGCGTTGAAGGGCCGAAGTTCATTGAAGATGCGCTGCGATCCGGGCTGGAGGCGGATGCGCTGCTGGTGAGCGAGTCGGGCGAGCGGCATGCGGCGCCGGTGCTGCGAGCGGCGAGCGAAAGTGAGGCGGGGATCGCGCGGTCTCGCGTGCTGCGGACTACGGATAAACTTTTCGAGAGCGTGGCGGGAACCGATGCGCCGCAGGGGATCGCGGCGCTCTTTCGTCAGCCGGAGTGGTCGCTGGAAGATGTGCTGCGCGGCGGCGGGGCGATGCGCGAGAGCGCGGCGCTGGTGATTGTGCTGGCCGAGGTGCAGGACCCGGGAAACGTGGGGACGGCGCTGAGGTCCGCGGAGGCGTTTGGAGCGACGGGGGTAATTGCAACACGAGGGACGGCGGACCCGTGGTCGCCCAAGGCGCTGCGCGCTTCGGCTGGATCGGCGCTGCGTCTGCCCGTGATGCGGGGGTTGGCGATTCCGATTTTGCTGGCGCAGTTGCGGGTGGCGGGCGTGAAAACCTACGCGTCGAAATCCGCACCAGGCGCGACTGATGCGGGCGGCGCAGCGAGTGGCACCTTCGTGCAGGCGGATTTGCGCGAGGCGGCGGCGATTTTCGTCGGCAGCGAGGGCGGCGGAGTACCGGAGCAGGTTCTGCGCGCAGCGGATGCGATCATTTCCATTCCGACGAGCTCGGCGGTTGAATCGCTGAATGCCGGAGTGGCGGCGTCGATCGTATTGTACGAGGCGGCGCGGCAGCGGGCGGAACAGATCAAGGCGACATCCGAGCGTTGACGGCGGCAGGAGCAAACGTGGGACTATTTCGGGCGATCGAGCCGGAGCAAGAGCCGCAGGCCGGGCGTCCGCTGGCGGACCGGATGCGTCCGCAAACTTTGGACGAATTCATCGGCCAAGAGGAATTGCTGGGTCCTGGAAAGCCGCTCCGCACGCAGATCGAGCGGGACGAAATGGGCTCGATGCTGCTGTGGGGCCCGCCGGGATGCGGAAAAACCACGCTGGCACGAATTATCGCCAAGCGAACTCGCAGCGAATTCATACCATTTAGCGCAGTGCTTTCCGGCATCAAGGAAATCAAAGACGTAATGGCGAAGGCGGAACGCGCACGCCACTACGGGCAAAGAACGATTGTTTTCGTCGACGAAGTGCATCGCTTCAATCGCGCGCAGCAGGATGCTTTCTTGCCGCACGTGGAGGCAGGAAATATTTTGCTGATCGGCGCCACCACTGAAAATCCGTCGTTCGAGGTGATTGCGCCGCTGCTTTCGCGGATGAAAGTGTACGTGCTGAAGGCTCTGGCGGAAGAGCAGATTGGCGAGTTGCTGCGGCGGGCGCTTGCCGATCCAGTGCGCGGATTGGGAAAAGACAAGATTGAAGCGAGCGACAAAATCATCGAACGCATCGCCGTGCTCGCGAATGGCGATGCACGCGCCGCCTACAACACTCTCGAAGCGTTGGTGGCTGGGACTGAGCCGGGCGCGGACGGGCGGCTCGTCCTTTCGGAGGGCCGTCTCGAAGATGTGCTGCAAAAGAAGCTGCTGCCCTACGATAAATCGGGCGAGGAACATTACAACCTTATTTCGGCGTTGCACAAATCCGTCCGCAATTCCGATCCGGACGCGGCGCTTTACTGGCTGGCGCGCATGCTCGAATCGGGTGAAGACCCGCTGTACCTGGCGCGGCGGATGGTGCGCATGGCGAGCGAGGATATTGGACTCGCGGAGCCGGGCGCACTGGCAATCGCTATTGCCGCGAAAGAGGCTTTTGACTTCATCGGACCGCCCGAGGGATATCTGGCGCTCGCGGAGGCGGCGGTCTATCTGTCACTTGCTCCCAAATCGAACGCGCTTTATACGGGATACGGCGCCGTCCAAGAAGATTTACAACGAACCATCGCGGAACCCGTTCCCCTGCATCTAAGAAACGCCGTCACCGGACTGATGAAGCACATCGGATACGGCAAAGGGTATCAGTACGCGCACAATGTGGAGGAGAAAGTGACCGATATGACGTGCCTGCCCGAAAGCCTGGCAGGGCGCACGTATTATCAGCCGACCGATCAGGGATTCGAGGCGAGAATCCGGCAGAGGCTCGAAGAAATCCGACGAATTCAAAGAAAAACGCAAGGGCCGAGGTCCGAGGAGTGACGCGAATCTTTCGCGGCGGGCAAAACCGGTGGCTTGCTTCCCTGCCCGGAGTGGCGGCGATTCTTGCGGGACTGCTGCTCCATGCAGCGGCATCGCCAGCGCAAGACAACCCCAAGCTGGTGATCAACGACGACTGCCAGGTGTTCGATATCGCCTCGGATAATTCCATTGTGTACGCAGTGCCGCATCTCAAGAGAATCCGCAGATTGGTTCTCGAACGCGACGATATATCGGTCGCCACTTCCGGCGGGAGAATCAAGCAAATTGTGGACGCGGACAAGTTTTTGCCGCCGACGCCGCCCGCCGGCTTTGTTGTGAACTCCTTATCGTGGTCGCCCGACTCGAGACGAATCGCGGTGAGCATGACGCTGCAAGAAGCGCCTCCCGGATTTACGATGGACAAGAAAGAGGCCAAGAAACGAGGCAATCTCGACGACGAGGATAACACGCCGATTTTGCCGAAGGGCGGCGGCAAGGCCATCGCGCTGCTCGAAGAAGATGGCCGCGAAATCAAGGTCGCCAACTCGAAGACACAGTTCATCGAGGGCGGCGTGTATGCCACGTGGCTCGCCGACGGCAAGATCGCGGTTTATCTTACGGGCGGACCGCCGTGGGCGATCTCTCGCGTGCAACCCGACGACGGAAAGACCAGCGTTCTCTTCGAGGGCCACAAGTTCGACGCGGTGGTTTGGGACGCGAAGCGGAACCAAGCATTTGCGATCGGGGACCTGAGCCTTCGAGGACAGCAGACGCTCGTAAAGCTGGACCTGCTGCACGAATTCGTAACGGAGATCGCGCGGGTGAAGAATTATCAGGGATCGCTGACGGTATCGCCCTCGGGAAACAAAGTGGGATATTTCGTGGATGGCGACACCGTGGAGGTGATCGACGTTCTGCATCCCGATCAACCCCTGCGGATGCGCGTGGGATACGGGCGATTTGGATGGGGCCGAGACGAGCGGCACATTCTTCTCAAACGCGGTCCCGAAGAGCGGTCGAACATTTTACATTGGGTGGGACTTTACGACGGGACGTTCAAATCCGTTCTGCACGGCCTGGTGTATCACGACTTCGAAATCGCTCCCGATGGACGGACCCTCGCCATTACCGAGCCCGGAAAGCGGGTGCTGAAGGTCTATCCGCTGGAATGAGGGCGGCAAGATCCGCGAATTGCGGCGCTCACTTTAAGCGAAAGCGCTTGATGTGCTCCTTCAACATGCATGCGTTCATCACAACCAAGAGGCCGGCGCGGCGCGCCCGCTCAGCTGCTTCCGCGTGAGTGACGCCCTCCTGCATCCAAACGCCGGAGGCTCCAATGCGAATGGCCGATTCGACAATTTCGGGCACAAATTCGGAGCGCCGAAAAATATCGACGATATCCACATGAACAGGAATGTCCTCTAAACGCGCGTAGCACTTCTCGCCAAGCACTTCTGTCTCGGTAGGGTTCACGGGAATGACTCGATAGCCCGCTGACTGCAAATATTCGGCGACGCCGTAGCTCGGGCGATGGCTGCGGCCGGAAAGTCCAACGACGGCGATGGTGCGGCTGTTTTTGAGAAGGTCGCCCACGGCGTCTCCCGTGGCCGCCGGCCGGCTCTGGCCCGCGTCTGAATTCGAGTCTTCGAAACCTTTAGCCATACGGCTCCTTTGGATGATTTCGAAAATGCGACCGGCGCAAACTTGTCGAAGCGCGAGTTGCCCCGATAGATTTCCGGCGGCTGCGCGCAGAAATCCCGCACCCGCAGTTCGCCCTCAGATGGCTTTCTGGAATTCGCCCAAACCGTTGGTTAAATCATACCGGATTTCTGGGAAAAAGAATCATCGCCATGAGAATTCTGGCTTTGATGGTAACGGTTGCGGTGTGCGCCAATTGTAAACTCGCTGTTTGAGGCGTACAGTCAGCAAGAAGCGTAAAGCTTGGTGCTAAGCGAGTCGATTGTATAGATGTAGGTGAAGCGACCGCGCCAAGGGTCGCGACCAGAGACAACTCACCTTCCGAGGTTCTGCGGTGGCTCTACTGGAGACACGGCGTGAGGCCGGTGACGTGGCGGTGGTCGACCTGAGCGGCACAATCGTTCTCGGAGACGGTGGGCCGACCTTGCGGCGAGTCGTCCGCGAACTTCTGGATGCCGGACACCGCAAGATCGTTTTCAATCTCAGCGACGTCGATTACATCGACAGTTACGGAATCGGCGAGATGGTCGCGGCGCACACTAAGGTTTGCGCCGCACAGGGCGAACTCAAACTCGTCCATCTCACCAGGCGATTGCGCGATATCCTTCAAATCACACGCCTCGTGACCGTGTTTGACGTGCAGCCAGACGAGGCCGCCGCGCTGCGCAGCTTCGCAAAAGCTCCCTGATATCCTTCTTCCTTCGTTCCCGACTGCGCCGGTCCTTCGCACGGAATGCGAAATGGTCGTCACTTGGGCGAGACCTTCAGCACCACGGCGGTGATATCGTCGTGCGGAAGTTTTGCTCCGGCGGTGAATTTCACCGCTTCCTCGAAAAGAAAATCGAGCGATCCGTCCGCGGATTTGCAGCGGCACCGGCCCCAGGTTTGCCCCAATTTCCCCCAGCTAAAATCGTTGTTCCGATCGTCGCGAATTTCGTGCAAGCCGTCGGTGGCAAACAGCACCGCATCGCCGGCCGCAAGTTCCACTCGATAGCTGTCGTAAGTGGTGCCGGGAAAGAGGCCCGAAGGCAATCCGCCGGCGCCGAGCATCGAGCAGCCAGATTCAGAAACGAGTATCGGGTGGGGCAACCCGGCGTTAGAGAATGTCAGTACTCCGGAGCTCGGATCAAAGAGCGCGTAGAGGGTTGCACAGTAGCGCCCGGTCACCGGACGCACCAGCATGCGTTTGTTCAAGAGCGAGAGCGAGGAGGCCGTATCCTGCCCAGTCTTGTGGATGCCGCGGAGCATGCCCATCACGAGCGCGGCGTAAAGCGCGGCAGGCAGGCCTTTCCCCACAACATCGCCGAGATAGAGACCGAGCAGTCCATTCGGCAACATGAAGAAGTCCGCGAAGTCCCCGCCAACGCCTGCAAAGGGGAAGAATCGATAGGCCACTTCGAATGCGGCCCCTTTGAGAGGTCCTTCGGGCAATAACGACTGCTGGATTTCGCGCGCTTCCTCCCTATCGGCTTCGGGTATCGGAGGGCTGGAGGCTTCTTCCGCCTCGGTTTGTAAGGGCATGTTGAGATTGTCCGCCAGGTTCTCTAGCAAGGTGGCGACGGAAAACCGAAATGCGACGTGAGAGTTAAGTCGCCTGGTCTTTTGCCGATACATCCATTGTGCAAGGCATCCACTGAGCATGTCGCCGGAACCTGCAAACCGCCGAAAGTACCCTCGCATCCGCGCGAAAGGGATGCGCGTCCGCTGGAAATCCGACGGCAAAACCAGCGCTTCGCGCTTGGAGAACGTGGGGCTCGGAGGCCTCTACCTGCACGCTGCGAATCCAGCGCGCGAGGGCACCACGATTGACGTGATTCTCGACTTGCCGACCGGGCAGGTTTACGCGCGGGCGAAGGTGCGGCGCTCCATACCGGCAAAGGGGATGGGCCTGCAGTTCGTCCAGATGACGCCGGAAGACCGGGTGAAGCTGCAGCGGTACCTGGCCACGCCGGAGGTTTCCGCAAAAGTTCCCGCCCCAACTCCGCCAGCAGAGCCACAACCTGCAACGGTATCTCCCGCAAATTTTCAGTTGATTCTTTCGCCTCGAAGGGAGGAGCAGGCTCAGCTTCGGTTCGCGCGGGAGGTGAGGCACCTGATCGAACTGACCGGCAGGGGCAGCTACTATCAGCTGTTGGGAGTTACATCCGAATGCGCCCCCCGCGAAATCAAGAAGAGCTTTTACTCGCTGGCCCGCAGGTTCCATCCCGACAATCATGCCTGCAGCGGCGAGTTGGCAATTCGGCTCAAAGAGCTGATGAGCATTATTACCGAAGCCTATAAGACGCTCTCCAACGAGGAGACGCGAATCGCATATGATGAAGCCCTCGCAAGAATGGGCGCCCTGCAAATCCACCGGGAACGGCTCGCGACCGAGGAATCCGTAGAAGGATGGCTAGAGCGAGCGAGCCAGTGCTTGCGCGCCAAGAACTTCGCGGGCTCGATCGTCTGGCTGCGAAAATGCGTTCTAGCCGCGCCAGAACATGCTTTGTATCAGGCCATGCTGGCGCGCAGCCTTGCAACCTTGCCGCAATACTACAGTCAGGCGATCGAACATTACGAGAAGGCGATCGACCTCGATCCGTGGAAGGAGCCTGTCTACCTTCAACTCGCGGAACTCTTGGAGAAGATGAAGCTTCCGTCGCGCGCACGCGACGTTTATTCCAGGCTTCTCAATGTCTGCCCCGAGCATGCGAAGGCTTGCGAGCGGCTGGCAATGCTGGAGCCTGCGAAAAAGGAAGCGAAACCTGCTGCGTGGCTTGCCAGCTTGCTTAGCAAGAAAAACTGAAGCGAGCCGGGAGCGGCTTTAGGTGCCGGCGGCGCCGCGCCGGAGAAAATGATCGAGTTAGCGCGAGCGCTGTTGCCTGTGCTGACGGGGCTTGGGAATGCGCTTTTTTTGGGGAGCGCGATCGCCATCCAGCGTCCGCTTGAGCGTCGCAACTTCGCCGGGCGAGAGAACGCGATGGCCTCCGGGCGGCAGCGACCCCAGATCGAGATTCGCCAGGCTCACACGCTTCAACTTTTCGACGGGATGGCCGGTTTGAAAGAGCTTGTTGCGCAACGCATCGCGCCGCGCGTCGGAAAGAGTCGCAATGTACCAAGGTGCGTCTTTGCCGCGCACGCGCGAGATGCGAGCGCCGGTGATGCGCGAGAGGGTTTCGATTTCTTCGAAGGTCAGCAGCGATTTCAGTTTGAGTTGATATACCTGCGGCAGATTGCGGGCCTTCAGAATGCGGTTGGCGAGGTCGCCGTCGTTGGTGAGAAAAACCAGGCCGGATGAATGATATTCGAGGCGTCCCACGGGGAAAACACGTTCGGAAATCCCGTGCAAGAGATCGCGCAGGGAGCGGCGGCCCTCCGGATCACTTAGCGTCGATACGACTTCGGGCGGCTTGTGGAGCAACAAGTAGACTCGCTCGGCGTCATGACGCAGGAGTTTTCCCGCAACCTTGATGTGATCGCGCGACTCGTCGGCTTTGGTGCCGAGTTCGGTGACGATGCGGCCGTTCACGGTGACCAGGCCCGAGGCGATCATCTCCTCGGCGTGCCGTCGCGATGCGATTCCGGCGCGAGCGATTATTTTTTGGAGGCGCTCTTCCATGTGGTTGCCCGGCGCGAGTTGCCGCGAGGCTCAGCTTAGCGGAAACAATACAGATGGCGAAGCACTAAAGGCATGACACTGCGGCTGCTGAAGCCTAGGAACCGTCGGAGTTACTGGCGGAGGCGGCGCGACGTTGACTTGCGGACTTGTCTGCTTCGTCTTCTCCGAGTTCGGCGAGGTCGTCGGTTTCGCCGGATTCGCGAATTTTGGCGGCCTCGGCTGAATCGGCGGGCAGCATGCCTCCGGGCTCCGCCAGTTGCTCAGCGAGCGGCGCGGCTGCGGGATCTTGGCTTGATTGGTCTGCCAGATCGCCCGGCTCGGTGGGAGCAATGCCGGCGTCGGAGCCGAGCGCGGCTTGCGCAAGCTGCTCGAATTCCTTCAGGCTGGGCAGTTCGTCGAGGTCGGAGAGGCCGAAGCGCATCATGAACTGCTTCGACGTGCGATAAAGAATCGGGCGGCCGATTACTTCCTTGCGGCCGGCGGTGGTGATGAGGCGCTTTTCGAGCAGCGTCTTGATGACGCCGCCGACGTTCACGCCGCGAATTTCGTTAATTTCAGGCACGGTGACGGGTTGCTTGTAGGCGATCACGGCGAGCGTTTCGAGGGCGGGCATCGTCAAACGCAGCGGTGGCTGGAGGCTCTTGATGAATTTGCGCACCACGTCGTGATGCTGCGGCTTGGTGTAAAACTTCCAGCCGCCGGCGACCTTGCGGACTTCGATGCCGCGCTGGTCGGTCTGATAGGAGGCGACAAGAAAATCGAGCCCCGCGCGCGCGATGGTTTTCTCGACGCCGAGCGCGCTGGCGATTTGGTCGAGGGTAGCGGGCTCGTCCGCTGCGTAGATGACGGCTTCGAGCGCGGCTTGAATTTCTTCGGGCGTCATGGTCCTCTCAACACCATCCTATACTTGGCCCAAATAGCGGACAGGGTAAACACTATCAAAACGATGGAGGTAAGGACGAACACTGTTGCAACGCTGTGTATAACCACGAGAGACAAAAAAAGATAGGAATGCCCCCAAAACGGTGGCCAGCGCAGGGCCCACGAGTCAATCCATCCGGGAGGGATGTTGACCATATCCACCGTGAAGAGAACAGAAGCTAACAAGCACCCCGCGTCAAACAACAACAGAACTCGCTTCCATCCCTTTGTGCGCGCAAACATCACAAATACTGCTCCTCGATTTTCGACATGGCGTCGGGGCCGGCGAAGACCGCGTCGAACATTTTGTGCTTTCGCAGAGCAATATCCGCGAACAGCTCCGATTGAACCAGGATCACGGCCTGCATGCGCACCATTTCGAGGACCGCCAAAAGCGCGACGATCATGGCGTTGCGCGTCTCGCAGGTATCGAAAAATGCGATCAGCGAAATGGGTTCGTCCGACGCAGTGAGCCGGTGGCGGAGACGATCCATCATTTGCGCGATGGTCACCGATTCGTGGTGCAGCTCGAACTTGGATACTTCCTTGCGGCGTTCGAGCACCTGCTGAAACGTCTTGATCAGATCGACGAGTGAGACGACGAGTTCGCCTTCCACCGCGTCGCCGGTATAGAGAGAGCGGTCCGGACGCGACCACACGTGCGCTTCAACTTGCTGCTTTTGATAAAGAAGCTGCGCCGCGTTCTTGAATTTTTCGTGCTCAAGCAAACGGTGGACCAGTTCAT
>DATDMO010000279.1:0-5807 GCA_036518755.1 Candidatus Acidiferrales bacterium
AGTTCATATATTTCGGCATGTCTTCGCCCATCGCACGCCCGCCGAATGCGATCACCTTGCCGCCCTCGTTGGCGATGGGAAACATGATGCGCCGTCGAAAACGGTCGTAGAGTCGCCCGCCCTGGTCCCGCGAGAAAAGCCCCGATACCTCGAGCAGTTTTTCCGGGTATTTGGATTTCAGGCGCCGCAACAGCGCATCTCCTGAAGAGGGCGCCCAGCCGAGCCCGAATCGATCCATCGCTTCGCGATTCAGCCCGCGATCTTCAAGATACGCCCCTGCAACTTTTCCTTCGGCGGCCTCGTGCAGTTGCCGCGCAAAAAACGACGCCGCCTCGCGATGCATTTCCACCAGCGCGCCGCGCTGTTGATTTTCCGCTCGCTCTTCCGGCGAACGCTCGCGCGGCTTCGGAATCGCGATCCCGCACTTTTCCGCTACGGTTCGCACCGCTTCCGGAAACGCGCACTTATCCATCTCCATCACAAACTTGAAAACGTCGCCTCCCGCACCGCACCCGAAGCAATGGTAGATTTGCCGCACCGGATGCACCGCGAACGACGGTGTCTTTTCCTGGTGAAACGGGCACAGCCCTGTGAAATTCTGCCCCGTCTTTTTCAAGCGCACGTATTCGCCGATCACGCGAACAATGTCCGCCTGCTGCTTCACCTTCTCCGCAAATGATCCCGCCTCAGCCATTTCCCCTTTCTCTTAGCGTCGCGAGGGTCACGATTGTAACTCAACGACTGTTATCGCACTCCCCCCGCGATCCTCCGCCTCAGCGTGAACTCTCTCTACCAGCGGATGCGAAGCAAGAAATTCCGCGAGACCGCGCCGCAACGCTCCTGTCCCGTGTCCATGAATAATTCGCACGCTCGGCTTTCCCGCGAGCGCTGCTTCATCCAGGAATTTGTCCACTCGCCCGGAGGCTTCCTCAACCGTGCATCCAATCACGTTGATTTCGCCCGCTGCCGGCTCGTCACTCGGTTGCGCGCGAACGGTGATTCCGCGCCGATCCGCAGCCGCGACTTCCGCCTTCGCCACCGGCTCGGTCTCGATCCCGATAATATCCGCCAGCGGCACTTTCATCCGCAGAGGCCCCGCTTCCACCTCGGCCATGCGGCCATCGTGCCACCGAAAAATCACCGTCTGCTTGAACGTTTTAACGCGCACCCGCAAGCCCGCCGAAAGCAATTCCGGCGAAACGGGTGTCTCGGGTGCTCTTGCGGTCACACCCAAATCCGCCTGCGACGCCGCTAGCGTTTCAACGATAGCCGCATCGGTTTCCGCCCACGCTTCGGCGCCGATTTTTGCCAGCCGTCGCCCGCTCTGCTTTTCAAGCTGTGCTCGCAATACGCGGTCTTTCACATCCTCGGTCACGCGCGTGATTTCGCTTTCCAGGCGCTTCTGCGTTTCGCGAAAACTCTTTTCCAGTTCAGCGATGCGTTTCGTCTGCCGCTCCACCCATTCGGTCTGCAGTTCGCGGCGCTCAGCCTGAAGCTGCGCGAGTTCGTCGCGCGTTTGGCCCCTCACTTGTTCGATTTCATCCCGGCTGCGATGCAAATACGCGATCAAATAGCGTGCTTCGCGCGATTCGGGCGAAAGACTGGCACGTGCATGCTCCACCACTCGCTCTGGCAGCCCCAGCCGCCGCGCGATTTCGATTCCGCTGGAAGTGCCCGGCACGCCGACGAGCAGCTTGTACGTCGGCCTCAGGTTCTCCTCGTCGAATTCCATAGCTGCATTCACAATTCCAGGCGTGGTCGAGGCGTAAGCCTTCAGTCGGTCGTGGTGCGTGGTCGCGAACGTTAACGCACGCCGGCCGCGAAATTCTTCCAGTAGCGCAACAGCAAGCGCTGCGCCCTCTTCGGGTGCTGTACCCGTGCCCATCTCATCTACTAAAATGAGCGAGCGGTCCGTCGCAACCTCCAGCATCGATTTCAGATTCAGCATATGCGCGGAAAACGTCGAAAGATCCGCCGCGATCGATTGTTCGTCGCCGATATCCACGAGCACCTTGTCGAAAATCGGCAGCTCAGCCGCGTCGGCGGCCACCGGAATCCCGGATTGCGCCGAAAGCGCCGCAAGGCCCACCGTCTTCAGGGAAACTGTTTTGCCGCCCGTGTTCGGCCCGCTCACCACCATGACCGTCTCGTCGCTCCCAAGCGCCAACGATAGCGGCACAGCCTTGCGTCCCTGCGGACGCAGCGTGGCGTCGAGGACCGGATTGCGCGCTGCTTCAAGTCGCAGCGAATTGCCGCTCGAAAACTGCGGCGCCGTGCAATCGAATTTGCGCGCAAAGCGCGCCCGCGCAAAAATCGAATCGAGATGCCCAATTTCAGCGGACGCGGCCTCAAGCGGCGCCTTCTCTGCGCGCACACGTTCCGTCAGCTCTTCCAGAATGCGCGCGAGCTCTGCGGTTTCGTCTTCTCCCAACTGCACCAAACGGTTATTTAAGTCGATCGTCTCGAGCGGCTCCACAAATAGCGTCTGGCCGGTGCCGCTCGCTCCGTGGACCACGCCCGGAACGCCTCGCCGGTCCGACGCACGCACGGGAATCACGAAGCGGTCGTTCCGCAGCGTGATGTAATCCTCGCCGGGTGGTTCGCCGCGCGCGCGCAACATTCCTTCGAGCGAGCGCTTGATTTTCTCGCGCGCTTGCAACACGTTCGCGCGGATGTGTTTCAGTTGCGGAGATGCGTTGTCGCCGATTTCGCCATTGGGCATCACGGCCCGCCGTATCGCCTGCGATAGCGAACGAAAATCGCCCAGCGACCCGGCGCGTTCGCTCAGCAGCGGATATTTTGCGGCTTCGCTTTTGAATGTTCGTTTGGCGCCGCTTGCCACTTCTGCAAGCGAGACCACGTCGAGTAATTCCGCCGGTGACAGCACCGCGCCGGGAACTGCCAGTCGCGCGAACCAGAGTTCCGGATCGGCCAGCGGTCCAAGACCGATTTCCGATCCAGCCCGCAAATACGCGATGCCTTCCTGCAGCAGATGAAACTCCGCTTCCAGCGCTGCCACATCCTGATGCGGTGCAAGCCCCTGAATCGCCCGGCGGCCCGGCGCGCACGTAGTCTCGCGGCTGATGATTTCCTTCAATCGGTCAAATTCGAGCAATTCTTCTGCGGGGCGCGGCACGGATTCCTCGTGGATAGATTGTAGCCCGGTTGCCTGTGGGAATTCAGCGCGGAGAGGATTCGCGCCCCGAAGTATTGGCGTGCCTGGTATGGGTCTGAAAGTATGCGGCGAGGTATTCGGCTGCATCCGCGGGAGAACTTGCCACATGCACCAGAGGTTCGTCGCGCTCACCCCAGCGTGAAGCATGGCCCAGTTCCACTTCGCGCACGCGCTCGATGATCGGCTGCCAGAAATCTCCCAGCACCACCAGCGGTTTTCGCTTCATGGCGCCCTTGTTCAGCATTTCCCAGACAACCGCGAGCTCCACCAGCGTTCCCGTCCCGCCGGGACATGCCACGTAGCCGTGTCCACGCTCGACCAACTCAAACAACCGCTCCTGCCATGTCCCCACGCGAATTTCTTCCTCCACCCACCGGTTCGCGCGCGACTTGAAAAATTCCGCGGTCACTGCCAGGGTGCGCCCGCCACCTTCCTTCGCCCCGCGCGTGACCGCTTCCATCACTCCGCCGTAGCCGCCGCTGCAAACCGCCAGGCCCTTCGCGGCCAGCGCGGCGCCCAGCGCCACCGCTTCCGCGTAGTGCGCATCGCCCGTCACCGGACGCGAACTTCCGAATACCGTGACGATTTCCACCTGATTCATCTTTTCTTTTTCGACGACGGCGCGCCCAGCATTTCAACCATTGCGTTCGCGACTGCATCGATGGGAGCGGATGTGCCCGCTCCGCTGCGAGGATTGTTGTTGTAGAAAATCGCAAATACCAGGTGTTCGCCGCGCATCGTCGTCGCGTAACCTGATAGCGCGCGTGTATGTTCGATCTCGCCTGTCTTCGCCTCGATCCGTCCGGACGCCGCCGTTTTGTTCATGCGATATTCCAGCGTCCCATCGACGCCCGCCACGGGAAGCGACGAAATAAAATCCCGGCCCCAGGGCTGTGCAGCTGCGTGCCGCAGCAGCGTGACCATCGCGCGCGGCGTCACCAGATCCCCTGGCGAAAGGCCCGACCCATCGCTCAACACAACATCGCCGTCCGCAATCCCCACCCCCTTCAAAAACGCGCGCTCCGCTTGCAGTCCTGCTGCGGTTGAGCCCACCCCCGTACGTTCATGCCCCACCGCCCGCAGCAACAGCTCTGCGTGCAAATTCTGGCTCTCCTTATTTGTTACGCGAACGATTTCCGATAGTGGCTGCGAAGCGTGCTCCACCAAAATCGTCGCGTTCGGGCGATCCGGGGACGAACTCACGCGCGGAATGATCGGTTCGCCCGATGGCGTGTTTTCGGGCGGCGGTGCGTGCTCCGCCCGAGTTCCGCCCGTAACTCTCACCCCGCGTGCTTCGAGCAATTGCTTCAGCGCGAGTGCGCTGGTCTCGGCAGGTTCGGTCATCGAAAGATCGAGCTTCACTGGCGAAGCGTTCAGCGGAATTGTCCCACGCAGCAAAATGAACTTAGGCCCAGGCTGGCGGACCACCGCAAATTCTGACTCACCTCCCGCCGGTCCGGTCGCGATTTCGTAACTCATCGTATCGATGGCGGCTCGAGGCTCGGTCAAAATGGTCGCCGGCTCGCCCATCCTAGGTCCCGGTTGCACTTCCACTGAAACGGTGTTGTCGTTGAAGTCGATCGCCGAGATGGGCGCGCCAAACTTGAAGAAAAGGTCCCCAACCGTCCATCCCGCGGGGTACGGATCGTAGGGAAAATAGCTATCATCCGCCACGATGTCTCCGTCCACTTCCCGCAGCCCCTTCGCAACGGCCCGATCCGCCATCTCGGCAAGCGGTTCCTCCGCCGGACCCTCCCGTTCGGCCCGGACCGAATGCGAAAACTTGCGATTCGAAATGTCAGGATCCCCGCGTCCAACCAGAATCAAGTCTCCCGTAAGGTGCCCATCGCTCCGGAGCGCGCCCTGGGATTCCAGCGTGGTGCGAATGCGGTAATCAGGACCAAGCGTGGCCAGCGCCAGCGCGGTCGTGAAAATCTTTGCATCCGACGCTGGCGCGAAGTAGTGATCGGAATTCACCTCGTAAAGTGTTTCCCCAGTGTCCGCGTCCGCAATCAAAATCCCCCAATACGCCCTCGCCGCATCAACTTTGCTCAGCTCCGCATCTACACGCTCGCGAAATGCGGTAACACCCCCAGCTGCGGATTGCCCGCCGCGAATCCATTTGTGATTGACGCCCGGCCGCTGCGCGGATACCGCCGCCCCAAAAAGCGCAGCCAGGACGAAAACAACGGCGGCCGAGCCCATGCGAACGAAACGTCGCCAATAGATTGAGGATCGCTTCACTCCGTGCCGCAGATATTTGGGCGAGAGCTGCAATCTCAGCTCAACTCCAGCGCCGTTCTAAGCGCGTAATCGAGCTCCGCAAGCTTCGACGTCGATAGAACTCCCGGATAATTCGTCAGTTCCGAGTTGCGCACGCTCACTAGGTCATCGCACATGATCCAGCTTGAATGCTTCACCCTTCGTCAGCGTCTTTCATCCTACTCTTATACTACTTCCAGTCACTTCCCGCCCGGATTGCCCTTTCTATAATTGAATCTTCGAGAAGCAATAGCTCCCGATCGCCAGCAAAATCGCCGTCAATATGCTCAGCACCACGAAATCCGTCACCAGGCTGAACGCGAACGCATGCCCCAGCGAGCCTCGCAGACCGTCCACGCCGTACGTCAGT
>DATDMO010000280.1:0-4035 GCA_036518755.1 Candidatus Acidiferrales bacterium
GACTCCTTTGCCTCGATCAAACTCGCGTGTGTCGCGAGCGCGAGGTGTGTCTTTTTGACCTGTCGTAGTTGAATTGCCATAGATCGCTCCTTTTTGCACCGTCTGCTCTCCATGTGGATTGCGGCGGACGGTTGTGAAGCGACCCTACCTCTCAAATATTTGGAAAGGGCAAGCAGGTCCTGTGGACTGGCCTCCAGCGGGCGGATTTTGCAATTTTGGGGCTGCTTAATGTATCTAGTTGATCGGAATCACTGCGTCAAACCCGGCAGATTCTCAGGGGAATTTATCGGCGGCGACGCGTGGATTTTGCCCGGCGCGAGGCGCGACGTGAAGTTTTGCGGCGAGAGGCGCGGCGCTTCGTGGGCTTCGCATGTTTAGTCTCCGCCGCGGCTTTGCGGCGGCGGGCTTTGGCCCAGCCTGGCTTGTTGACTTGGCGTCCGCGCGCGATGCCGAGCGCATCGGCGGGCACATTTTCGGTGATGATCGAACCGGCGGCCACGTACGCGCCGTCTCCGACGCGCACCGGCGCGACCAGCGCCGTATCGCTGCCGATGAAGACGCGGCTTCCGATTTTCGTTTCATGTTTGGCCAAGCCGTCGAAGTTGCAGGTGATCGTTCCCGCTCCGATGTTGCTCTCGGCTCCGATGGTTGCGTCTCCGAGATAGCTCAAATGCGGCGCCCTCGCGCCTTCGTGCAATACGGTGTTTTTCAATTCCACGAAGCTGCCCACATGCGCTCCCTCGCGAATGTCCGCGCCCGGCCGCAAGCGCGCGAACGGGCCCACGCGCGCGTGCGCGGCCACGCGGCACGAATCGAGATTCGATTGCGCGCCGATCGTCGCGTCATCGTCCACTCGCGCGTCCCGCAGAATGCTGCCCGCGCCGATTTTGCAGCGCGCGCCGATGCGAGTTTTGCCCAGAAGCTGCGCACCCGGCTCGATCACCGTATCCGGGCCGGCGACCACTTCGGGATCGATGAAGATCGTTTCCGGCAGATACATGGTCACGCCGGAATCCATCAGCTCCGCGGACTTGCGGGCACGCAACACGCGATCCGTTTCCGCAAGCTCATTTCGCGTATTGCATCCGAGCACTTCGCTCGAATCGGCGGCGACATACGCGAGCACGCGTTCGTTGCGCTCGCGAAGCAGGCCGATCGCATCGGTCAGATAGAGCTCGCGATGGGCGTTCTCCGGGCGCAGCGCGGCCAGGCATGGCCACAATTTCTCGAGCGTGAAACAGTAGATGCTGGAATTCACTTCGCGAATTTCACGCTGGTCGGGCGTGGCGCTCTTTTCCTCGACGATCGCCGCCACGCGGCCTTCCGCGTCGCGAACAATGCGGCCGTATCCCATTGGGTCGGTGACTTCCGCGCTGAGAATCGTGGCCGCGGCCTGGCCTCGGCGATGCGTATCAAGCAAAGCGGCCAGAGTTTGCGTGCGCAGCAGCGCCGCATCGCCCGCAACCACAATTGCCAACTTCGCGCTCTTGCGAATCGCGCGGCGGGCCACCTGAATCGCATGCCCTGTGCCGCGCTGCGGCTGCTGCGTAACGGTCTGCGCGCCGATTTTCTCGGCAAGTTCTCCCACCGCTTCCGCTTGATGGCCGATCACGACCAGCAGCTGCGCCGGCTTCAGCGGCTGGCACGCGCGGACCACATGTTCGAGCAGGGGGCGCCCGCCGGCCTGATGCAACACCTTGGCCAAGTCGGAACGCATGCGCGTTCCTTTTCCCGCGGCGAGAATAATGATGGAGACGTCGGCGGCAGGCATCGGCGCGGCTATTGTCGCGCCCGATAGCGCCTTTGGCAATCGAGGACTTTGTTAATTTTAGGCTTGGAGTGCTTCAGTCTGCTTCGGCTCCGAAAGCGAGCGAAACGGGGAGAGGTTCGCGCTCGTAGCGAGGGGCGGGGGCGTGCTCCTGGGTGGTTTCCTTCCAGAGAGAGTGGTCGGCGAGTAGCCGCGTGACCAGCTGGGTATGCAGGGCGTGGCCAGCCTTGTGAGCCACGATTCGTCCCAGAAGCGGCTGCCCGACGAGCGCCAGGTCTCCAATCAAATCAAGCGCCTTGTGACGCACAAATTCGTCTGGGAAACGCAGCGGACCGTTCAGGATGCACTGGTCGTCCATCACAATGGCGTTGGCGAGCGATCCGCCGCGAATCAGCCCCATCTTTCGCAGCGCCTCCAGCTCTTTCACGAAGGTGAAAGTTCTCGCGGGCGCCAGATCGCGGCTGAACGTATCGCGGCTCACCGTTAATTCGAGCTTTTGCGGCCCCGCCGCCGGGTGGTGGTAGTCGACGAAACATTGCACGCTGAATTCATCGGCGGGATAGATGCCGATGCGGCGGTCGCCATCGGTAAATTCCAGCGGCCTCACTACCCGAATGTAACGCCGCTGGCGGCGCAGGCTCCGCGTCCCGGCGCGAGCCAACAATTCTATGAATGGCTGCGACGACCCATCGAGGATCGGCAACTCCAGCGCATCCAGCTCCACGACGATGTTGTCAATCCCGCAGCAATACAGAGCCGCCAACAGGTGCTCGGTGGTTGAGATCAGCACGCTTTGCCGCATCAGGCTGGTGGCGTAGCTGACGCGCGCAACGTTGTCGACATGCGCCGCGATTTCAAAGCCATCCAAGTCAACGCGGCGGAAGACCACGCCAGTATTCGCGGGCGCCGGCAAGAAGCGCATGTGGCAACGCACGGCCGTGTGGAGACCGATGCCTTCGATCTCGACCGGATGATGAATTGTATGCTGATAAGCCATCAGGTGACCCTAACTCTATCGCACTTGGGGCACCGAAAGCAGCCTTCCTACGCCCATTGTTTGCAATGGATTACGTGCGAATGTTACTGGACGCTAACGCCAACTGTTGTACAGAAGACACACTCGGGCGTTTCCAGCGTGGCATCAGGTAGACACTATTACAGACCGCCTGTCTTTCTCCGGTAGATAGAGCCTCAGAAGCCGCGGTTGTTCCAAACGCTCGACGCGGGTAAGATGCTTTTTAGCGCATTTTACATGGCTACTCCGTTCAACATTCTTCCAAACAGCCCGGCATTGCCTCCAACGCGGCAAGCGCGGCCTTCGTGGCTGAAGGTGCGATTCCGCGGTGGTGAAAATTTCAAGGCGCTTGACGGGATCATGCGCACGCTCGGGCTGCACACAGTGTGCGAGAGCGCGCGATGTCCAAATCAGGGCGAATGTTGGGAACATCGGACCGCGACTTTCATGATTCTCGGAAACATCTGCACGCGAGCGTGCGGATTTTGCGCCGTACCGAGCGGGAAGCCGCTAGGTCCTCCGGCGGAGGACGAACCGGGGCGAGTGGCCGAGGCCGCGGAGCAGATGGGATTGAAGTATGCGGTTGTGACGTCGGTGAATCGCGACGATCAGCCGGATGGGGGCGCCGAAATTTTCGCGCGCACGATCGCTGAAATTCGCAGGCGAGTGCCGGGCTGCAAAGTGGAAGTGCTGATTCCCGATTTTCGCGGCAATTGGGACGCGCTCGGGAAAGTGATGGCAGCGCGGCCGGATGTGCTGAACCACAATATGGAAACGGTGCCGCGGCTCTATCGCCGTGTGCGCAAGGGCGCGGTGTACGAACGTTCGCTCGAATTGCTGCGCCGCGCGCGAGAAATGGCGCCGGATACGCCGACGAAAACCGGCATGATGCTTGGCCTTGGCGAGACTCGCGAGGAAGTTTTATCGGCGATGGAAGAGATTGCAGCGCAGGGCACACATATTTTGACGCTGGGGCAATACATGCAGCCGACTCCGGAGCATTTGCCGATCGAGCGATACGTCCATCCGGATGAATTCGCGGAATTCAAGCGGCTGGGCGAACAAATGGGATTCAAGCACGTGGAAGCAGGGCCTCTGGTGCGATCCTCGTATCACGCCTTCGAGCAGGAAGAAGCGGCGCGCAGTTGATTGCTACATCGAAGAGAGATTCCTCGACTGCGCCCCGCGCCGCGCAAACATCGCGCGAAGAAAAAAGCGCGGGACTCCGCCCGGAATGACGACGCCGGGGCCG
>DATDMO010000281.1:0-4931 GCA_036518755.1 Candidatus Acidiferrales bacterium
CCACCACCCTTTGATCCTCCTCCGCCGGTGAATGACGAAAGCGCGCCGGTCATCGCACCGGCCACGCTGCCTGCGGCGAGCTTCGCAACCATTTTGCCGCTGAGCTTGTTTTCGGCGCTGACTGCCGCGTTCCCGGTAACCGTACCGATCGAAGGCACGATCAAATCCACATTGTTGGCCTGGGTTCCGCTGGGATCCACGCGGACATCGGCGCTGAGTTTCTGGATTTGAGTGTCGTTGCCGCCGCTATTTCCGCCCAGTCCGGCGAAAGAAGAGAGTGCGCCCAGCTTCGACTTCAAATTGAAACCGGCAAGATCCCCATTCGACAAATTCACAGGACCCGTGATCACCAACTTGTCGACCGGGCCGCTGATCGCCAGATTTACGTCCATGGTGCCGCTTTTTAGGGACGCACCTGAAGGCAACGTCACCCCCGCAGCGGGCAAAACGCCCTCCAGATCCGCCACCGGCATTCCGCTGCCGGCCAGCTTCATTCGGAGGACGGTGGCGGCAGAGGCGGTGTCGTAGGAGCCTGTTAGATGCGCGAGAGCCTGGCCGATGTGGACGTCACCTTGCGTGAGGGTGCCGGTTTCTCTTTTCAGGTCATAGGCGGTGGCGTAGTCGACGTTTACGGGGACGCGGGAGGGGGAGCCTGCCGGTACCAGCTTGATTTTATTGGCCTTAACGGATCCTTTTGAGGTCATCTGGTGGCCATCAGACGTTAGGGTGCCGTTGAAATCCACAATACCCGCGACTCCGGCTGAGGGATCGACGAAACCGGTGGACGCGAGGTCGAGGTGCGAGACGTCGAGTTTCGCGTTCAGGGGCGTTAGCGATGCGTCCGTGGCGTCGATCGGACCGGCCTTTCCATCGACCTTTACGGTGCCGTCACCGGGCGTTTTGGCGCTGAAAGTGAACGGGAATTGTGACGAGTATGAAAGATCAGATGCTTCAAGGTCGACGGATTTATAGGTCTGAGTTTTGCCGTGGGCGCCCGCAGTTCCCACCACAATAGTGCCATTCGAGATTTTTAGTTTGGCGACAGAGATATTTGTTTGTTGCGTCGATGCAGGCTGCGGCGATGCAGCGGGCTGCGATTGCGACTCGGCTTTCTTCGCTCCAGTGGTTCCCATACTGGAGAAATTCCAGGTTCCCGAAGGCGAGCGGAGCAGGGAAACCTGCGGGTCGGTGACGGTGAAGGAGGAGACTTCCAGCTTCTTGGAGAAAATCAGCGGCATCAGAGCAACGCCGGCGGTGAGTTGCTTGGCCTGCAAGAAAGGCGTGTTGCTGAAAGCGGGATCATCCGCGATGACGACGTTGTCGACGGTTACGCCGCCGGAAAGAATCGAAAGACCGATGTTTCCGATTTCAACTTTGCGGCCGAGGGCGGTGGTGAGATCGGTTTCGAGGGTGGGCTTGAAGCGATTGGCGTCAACCACAAAGGGAAGCGCGACAACGATCAAGATGAGCACCACAATCACAATTCCAACGATGATGAGGAATTTTTTCATACGGACCTCCTGCGGAGCATTTAGCAACGCGCTACGGCCAGTTCAGGCGCCGAGAGAAATAATCATACCCCTTCCGGGCAGAAGAAGGTGCGAGGCAAGTTCTGTAATGACCGCGCGGGCCGCTACGGTTTCGAGAGCAGGTCCGCCTTGCCGGTCGCAAGGTCGACCGGGAACGAAACGTGTTCCTGAACGATCAGCCATTTTCCCTTGATCTTGCGGTAGACATCCGTCACGCGAATGACAACGGTCGTGTGCGAACCGTCTTTCGCGGTGAGATTGGTGGTTTGGATGTTATGTCCGTAGGCGACTGGCCCGACGACCGTGATGCTTTGCTCTGAGATCGCGTTTGAAACGGGACCCGGATACGCGGAGAGCAGGCCCTCCCAATCTCTTTTGTAGGCATCCCAACTCGGGTATTCGCGCGGAGGGATGGCGTCGAAAACAAACAAGCGCTTGCCGGGCGCGTAACAGGCCATGATGGCGTCGACTTTTCTCGCGTTGAATGCGTCGTTGTAGCTTTGCTCGAGGGCCTCGATTGCTGCTTTATCGTCTGCGGCGGTGCTGGCCTGAGCGTGCGCAGTGAAGACAGCGCCGGAAACGCACAAGGAGGCGAGCAAAGCGGCCACCAGAATCGCGGGCTTAATCATTTTCTTGGTCTCCTCTCCATCGGAAAGTGTTGCAGAGGTGCCGGGATTGCGGGGTGAAACTACCTCTGCGGGGAGCGCGGTGTCAAGACTTCCGGGAGTTGGCCAGATTCGATGTCTGCTACCACTGAGCGGGCGCGGTTCGGTGGAGATAGCGGCGCAGATAAATGGAGAGGATGGCCAGGCAAACGAGCACCGCAGCGCCGACGACGAGCCATTCGGGCAGATTGGGATACACGACTGCGTCGAGAATACGAAGAAGAAACGGGCCGCGCGCAGGTTCGATGCCGGCGCGAGCTTCAAGCCAGGATTCGGCGACGGTGAGTGGGCAGGGCGGCCACGGAACCAATTCGATGACGATGGCGTAGACGAGCGAAGCGATGTGAAGAGTGCGCAGAAGCGGGCGGCCGCGCGTGACTATCCAGCCCAGCAAAATCCAGGCGCACCAAAGCAGGTGCAGGAACAGGACGGTTTCGGCGAGAAAAGATGCTACAGCAATAGAACAGTCACTCCGCGTCGTCGACTACGGGCGAACTTATTTTTTCGGTCGGGCAGGCGGCGCCGCGCACACGAAGTTAGCGGCGTCTTTAGTATCTCCGGTTCCCTCGTAATGCGCGATTTGGGGATATGGGCAAATTGGGTGCGTCATGGCGACGCCCTTCGCGGGACTATTGCCGACGAACCCGGTGGCGATGATGCGATCCGGCGCCGCGCCTTTTTCAACCCAGCGGTCAAGCGCGATCACGACGTCATGATCGGCATCTTCTTCCGGCGGTTCCATTCCTCCGGCGTTCCCGAATATCGTTGCACCGGGGCCGCCCGCGCAGTGGGACATCGTCGGCACCATGAAGAGCCGATAGAAGCTTTTTGTGTTGCCCATCGTCTTTTGCACGGCTTCGAAATAATCGACGCTGCCCTGCGGCGGAATGGCTGCGTCGCCCCAGCCGTGATATTGGATCAGCTTGCCGCCACTCGCCTTAAAGGCATGAAGATTTGGGTTATCCGAGTTCAGAACGGCGCCAAACTTATCGTCTGCCGCTTTTATATCCTTATCGGGATCCAATGACTGAACGTCCCATTTGGGGTTTTCGTACACCATGTCGCGGAAAAAGAAAGTCGCGAATAGGTTGCCGATTCCCAATTGTGGCGCCCTCGACCCGGTGATCCATACCGGCCAATTCGCCGGAAACGCTTCGACACCCGGCGAGAAGCCCGGGCTGATGACGGCTCCGGTTTGCGAATTCTTGATCGGATCGTAAATCTTTTCAGCGGCCTGGACTTGGGCCGAGTTCAAGCAGCTCGATGCTTCGTCGCCTTTGCACTGAGTCACTGCCGGATCGAAACGGCACAGCTCGGGATTTTCGATGAAGCCGTCTTTGGCTCCGTCAATGGAATCGCAAGCGGCAATCGCGGCATTTTGGAGAATCGGCAATTTGGCCGGCGGAATGTAACTGTCTGGAGTTTTCAAGAGAGCGAGAGCGTCCCACGCTCCTCTAAGCTGCAGCGGATCCCAGTGAATCGCCGGGGCGCCGGCAACAATTCCATGAAAATCTTTCGGATATCGTTGCGCCTCGGTTAGTCCTTCACGCCCGCCCTCCGAACAGCCGACGAAATAGTTGCGGCGGGCATCCTTACCGTAAAACGCGTGCAAGATCGCTTTGGCCTGAACCGCAGTTTCATGCACGGCACGATAGCCAAAGTCGGCGACTTTCTGGGGATGCCCGATGGCCCAAGTTTGGTCGGGGCCGTTCACGTGTCCGTCGTCGGTGGCTGCCGTGGCATATCCATGCAGCAGCGGCTCCGCCATGCCCGAGAATGGAATCAGGCCTGCAAATCCGCCGTTGCCCACCTGCTCGAATTTTCCGTTCCAGCCTGACTCTGGAAGCCAAACTTCGAAACGGATTTCGGAGTCGCTGGTGGGTTTCGCGATACCCGCCACGCGACAGAACGCCGGCAGAGGTTTCGTAGGCGCCGGCAGACCGGGCGTTGCAGGTGGTTTGTAGCTTCCGGCAGCAACAGACTTCGCCGAGGTGATCGTCGCGTTCGTCAGCGTGAGATTCGCGAGACTTTCGCAAGATGTTTGAGCGGATGTGGTTAAGGGAAGAAATGCCGTGATGAGTAACGCGAGGCAGACTGATAGCGCGATTCGAAGATTCACAGACTCCCCCTGTACGAAGGTTGACCGCGGAATGATTGCACGGCGAATCGGTGTGCGCAAGCATGCCTCAAAAGATGAGGCTGTGGCTCACCGACTGCCTCGGCTTAGGTGCGCAGGCAAGAGTGCCTGCGCCACGCCGACGTGCGGCCACGTGGTATCATCCAGCCTCGCCCGTGCTGCTATCCGGACCCGAAGCAAAGGAGGGAGCCATGCGCTGGTATTTCTACGTGGCTTACTTTTTCGGCGGGGCGTTCCTGGTCAATGCGATTCCGCACTTCGTCAGCGGCGTGTCCGGCCGGTCATTTCCCAGTCCATTCGCTTCTCCGCCGGGGAAGGGACTGTCTTCGCCGACGGTGAACGTGCTTTGGGGCACACTGAATGGGGTAGTCGGATATTTTCTTGTGTCCCATGTCGGAGAGTTTCACCTTCGCAGCATTCCCGATGTTCTGGTTTTGGGAGCCGGGAGTTTGTTGATGGCGGTGATGCTGGCGCGGGCTTTCGGGCCTCTCTATGCCAAGCAGTAGCGGCAGATTTTTTTCAGCCGGAGGTGAGCATTATGGCCACGCAGTCGCAAGCATCGATCCCCAAGCATGAGTCCGTGGTTGTTCGGCGAGCAAC
>DATDMO010000282.1:0-16241 GCA_036518755.1 Candidatus Acidiferrales bacterium
GCGAGGCACAAAACAAGCAGAGGGAAAGATTGGGAAACGAATTGGAGAAAAGAGCGCATGTCTCATTTCGTTAAGAAAGCTTATGAGAGACTGCCGTTTGCCCAAGGGAGTAGACCACGGCTGCCAGTGTGTCGCGTTAAGGCTGGGTTACACGGTCTGGCAACTGTGGATTTTGATTTCAAAAGTTGATACCATACCCCCCTAGGGTAGTCAAGAAAGATGTCTCATTTATCTCGCGAAAAACTGGATTTGGTGACGCGCACCAAGAAGGTAATCGGGCAGCTTGAAAGCGTGCTGCGCGCCCTGAACGACGACGAGCAGTGCGCCGATGTGCTTCAACGGCTGGCGGCCGCGCGAGGCGCGATCAACAGCCTCATGGGCGAACTTCTGGAAGATCACATCCGGAACCACATGCCGCGGAATTCCAAGTCCTCCGAGGAAGCGGCGAATGACGTGATCGAAATTGTCCGCACGTACCTTAAATAACCGCCAGACGAATGCGCGATGCTCAGTCGGCCGCTGATTCGCCGGATAGCCAGCGACGCGGCGCGGTCTGGGACGCTAGAGAATGGCGCGAGATCGTCCAGGCCTGTGCGGCGATGGCCAAAAACGCGGGGAAACAAACGATCACGTAGCGCGGTTCGACGGATATTTGTTGCGTCAAAAACGCCGTGCGAATAGCTAGAAACGCCAGCAGCATGGCGACGGCGGAGCGAGCGCGGCAATTCCATGCACCTGCGATTCCGAGTCCGAAATAGACGAGATTCAGAACCCCGAAACCGGCAGTGACGCCGAAATCCCAGGGATTGTCGCGCCATCTCTCTGCGGGCGGCCACAGCTCGCCTGAGTAGCGGAGGGAACGAACGCGGGGCGCGAACCACATCGCCCCGATGCGCTCGATGGGAATGATGACGTAGGTGCGCAGCGGGTGGCGCGCCATTCTCTCGCGGGCGAGCAGCTCAAATTCGCGATCGAGCAGAGGAGAAATTTTCAAGCCGGCATTGTAGGCGGTGAGCAGTCGTGCGACGCGACTGCGTTCGGGCACGGAATCGAAGGCGGAAGCGGGCAGACTCTCGATCGAAATAGGGGCGTTGCCGAGCTTCCAAGGCACGAGATAGTTTTCTTCGGGCCGCACCATCCAGGTTCGCGACCAAGCGTAGAAGCCATAGGGAATGAAGTCGCCTTCAGTTTCGGCGTACCGGGGAGCGAGAAACTGAATGCGCCCCAGTACGCGAGCGTTTCGCGCTGCCCACGGCAATAGAGGCAACATGAGGCCAGCGGCCATCCAAGAAATTGTGAGAACCAATTTCGGCCAGTCGATGCGGTGGCGCAGGCGAACCGTGAATATGAGACCGGCGGCCGCCAAGACAAGCGGCATCTCCGGGCGAACGAGCGTGCCGAGGCCAACCAAGATGCCTCCAGAACCAGCCCATCCCGCAAACGAGAGAATGGTTCGCGCGGGTGCCGGGTTGGGGCGCGCGATGAAGGGATGGTCGAGTAGCGAGACAAAAATGAGGATAGAGAAAGTGGTCAAGAATATGGCGAGGGCTTCGGTCAGCAGAATCGAGTCGTAGTTCGCGGTGAATGGGCATAGCACCGTGATCCAAAGAGCGGCCGTAGCGGCTCTCCTTCGCGCGGCGGCGGGCGCGATGTGCGAGGCGATCGAAGCAATGCCAAGACATGTGAGCAAACCGATGATCGCCTGAGCGATGAGAACGGCTCGGTGGTCTGGTCCGAAGAAAGCGTAAACCGTGGCCAAAAAGGCCGGATAGCCGGGGGCGCGGATGTCGGTGGGTACCAATTGACCGCGAACGAAGAGGCCGTAGACGCCGTGGTAAAGCCAGTTGTGTGCGAGCGCGTCGTAGAATTTGGTGTCGCCCGCGGAAAATGGAAAGCGAATAACGAAAAAAAGGCGCAGCGCGAGCCCGGCCAAGAGAGCGGCGGCGAGGTTGATCCCGGAAACGGGCAGGCGAAATACACGGAAGCAGAAACGCTCCGGAATTACGCAGCCTTCGTATCCATCGGCGAGGACGCCGCGCGCGAGGCCATCGCTCTTCATCAGGCCAGACACGTCACCTCCAAACTTTAGGCTGGCATGCGGCGACGGCGATTGCAATCGGTTGTTGGTGTGGATTGAAGGATTGCCACGTCGAGTTCACTGCGGAAATGTGAAAACGGGTTTCACGGCCTTGCCGCTGGCTTGGTCGGCGATGGCCTGGTTGATTTGCTCGAAAGGGTATTTGGTGATCAGCTTGTCGAAGGGGAAGCGGCCGCTCATGTGCAACTCGATCAGGTAGGGGATGAAGGCGTCTGGGACGCTATCGCCTTGGACAATCCCGCGAACGCTCTGACCTCCGATCATCACCGCTGACAGATTCAAGCCTTGGCTTCCCGCCGGTGCGGTGACGAAGCCGAACGAGCCCTTTGTGGCGAGGGAGGCGATGGCCTGGTCGAAGGTGGCCGCTCGCCCCGTGGTGTCCAACGCATGATTCACTCCACCCGGAACGGCGCGCCAAATCTCTTCGGCGGTGTTCTGTTTTCCGGTTGCACGGACAACACGCGTGGCGCCGAGTTGCTTGGCCATTTCGAGGCGCGGCTCAAGGACGTCGATCGCAACGATTTCCGCGCAGCCGCGTATTACAGCTCCCATTACGGCGCTGAGGCCCACGGGACCGACGCCAAAGATGGCGATGGAGCTGCCGGGCGGGGGTTGGAGTGAATTCATCACCGCTCCTGCGCCGGTCTGAATGCCGCAGCCGAGGACGCCGAGAATTTCCAGAGGAGCATCTTTTCGTACGGGAATCGTGTTCCGCGAGGTTGTTACAGCGTAGTTGGCAAAGGATGATTGGCCGAAGAAATGCCCGTGAATGGCTTTGCCCCCAGCGCGGAAGGAACCGGGTGCGCCTTCTCGCGCGTCGCGGAAATTCAAGGCCATGTTCTGTGCGCAGTAGGCTGGATTTCCACTAGTGCAAGGCCGGCAAGTCCCGCAGGAATCGAAAGTGAGCACAACGGGATCACCAGGTTTAACCTTGGTGACGCGCTCCCCGGTGCGTTCGACGATTCCGGCGCCTTCGTGGCCGAGCACGACCGGCTTCGGCACGGCCATTTCTCCCTGAAGGGTTTTTACATCCGTGTGGCAGAGTCCCACACTGACGATGCGAACTAGAATGCCATCAGGCCCGGGATCGCTGAGGTCGAGGTCTTCGATGCTGAGGAGCCGTTGGCCTTCACGCGCCACGGCAGCTCGCACTTTCATGAGTTCTCCCACCGCGCCAACAAGAACATATCGTTAGACGCTCGCGAGCGAGGCGAGGACCCGTTTTGGAGTCAGCGGAAATTCGTGCATGTGGACGCCGGTGGCGTCGAAGAAGGCGTTGGCGATGGCTCCTGCGGCAGCGGCCATCACTTCTTCGCCCGCACCGGTTGACTTTTGATCGGTGCGCTGCACCACGAGAGGCGTCACGTCGGGACACTCTTCGAAGCGCAAGATGGGATAGCTGTTCCAATCGAGGCTGGTGACATTTGTTTTATTGAATGTTACTTCTTCGTGGAGCATGCGGCTTGTGGCTTGGACCAACTGGCCGCTGATCTGATTTTCGATAAACGCGGGATTCACGGCAAGGCCGGCGTCAATCGCGCCGTACATATTTTTCACAATGACTTGGCCAGTTTCCTTGTTTACTTGAATTTCGGCGACTGCGGCACCGTAGGACGTAAGATGCGTACCCAGACCGATTCCTCGACCGCTGAGAATTTTGGCATCTGCCGGACTCGCTGAAACTTTCGAAGCGGGCGGACGCGGCTGCCATTTGGCGGCTTTCGCGACAGCTTCGAGCACGCCCATCCATCGCTCGTTGGCGATATTGCGCTTGCGAAATTCGTAGGCGTCAATTCCAAGCTGGCGGGCGAGGTCGTCGATTGTCTGCTCGGAGGCAAACGAGAAGGATAAATCGAGCGGCGAGCGAAGCCAGGCTCCACGCAGATATCCGAGCGCCGGGACTTCGTGATTGATCAAGCGCACGTTGGGAATCGCGTACATTCCGCCGCAATCGTTTGGATTCACCGTCTGGGCCGCGCCGAACCTCCAGGGGGCGGCGGGAGTTCCGAGCGCGAGTTGCGCGGATGTTTCGACGGCGCTCCAATTGTGATGCCAGCCGTCGTACTGATAGGCGATCATTTTGCCGTCCGCATCGGCTGCGGCACGTATTTCGCCGACGTGTGCTGGGCCATAGAGGTCCCAGCCATGCTCGTCCCAGCGCATGAACTGCAGGCGCACGGGTTTGCCGGTGAGTTGCGACAGGATCGCGGCGGCTTGCGCGGCGTCGTCATAACAGCTATGACCGTATGTGCCCGAACCTTCGTAATACCGGACGCGAACTTTGGTTGGCGGGAGCCCGAGCACGCCCGCCAGCGTGTTGCGCGTGGCGTAGACATCCTGCGTCGAGCAGATCACCAGCGCGGAATCGGGGGTTACGTCTGCAAGTGCGCCGTTGGGTCCGAATGGAGCGTGCGCCTGGTACGGACCGTGATATTTGCCGGAGGAAACATGTGCCGCTCCGGCGAAGGCGGATTCGACATTCCCTTTTTCCAGAACAACGCGATCGTTGGTTTTTTCCGCGCGCATCGCGCCGTACACGCCGTCGCTGCCAGGCAAAGTAGCGGGAACGTCCCAAGTGATCTTCAATTGCTGCGCCGCGCGAACGGCGTCCCATTCGCGGTCGGCCACCACGCCGACGAAATCGCCTTTGCGTACCACACGTGCGCCAGGGATATGGGCGATGGACGCTTCGTCGAGAGCCAAAATCTTCGCGCCCGCGCCATACGCTCCTTGGCCGCGCGGACGAACAATCCGCCCGTGCAACATTCCCGGTAGACGGACGTGCTGGAGATAGACGTACTTGCCGCTGACCTTGTCCGGGATATCGTTTCGAGTGGGGCTCGTGCCTACCAACTTGTAGTCAGCCACAGGCTTCAAGGGCGCTGTGCCAGTGAAGGCCAAATCAAAGCGCCGATCGCCAATCAACTCACCGTAGGTGACTGACTTCTGCGAATTGCCGCCGTTGCCCGCTGCGGCCGAGACAACTCCCTTCGATACAGTAAGCTTCTCGATGGCGGTACCCAATTTTTGCGAGGCCATCCGCAGAAGCGCATGCCGCGCCTCGGCTGCAGCCGTGCGAATCGCCGGGCTGCCGCGCGCGATGGAAGAGCTCGAGTAGGTGCCGCCTTGATTAGGAGTCAGGTTGGTGTCAAGGCGGACGGTGCTGACCTGGTTCATGCCCATATCCAGCTCTTCCGCGGCCACTTGCAGCAGCGACGTCGTGGACCCTTGGCCAAGTTCGACGTAGCCGATGAAGATCGTAGCTGTATTATCGGAATGGATGGCGAGCCAGGTATCGATTTGCTTGGGATCGGGCGGACCGGCAGCAGAGCCGCGTGCAGCCGCGACGCCCTGCGCGGAAAGCGCGTCTCCAATAAAGCCCGTGCTGCTGAATCCGATGATGAGCGCGCCGCCTGCTTTCAGAAATTCGCGACGATCGAACAAGGGGTGCGGAGTCGAGATTGGCTTCATCGCGCCACCTCCCCAGCCACCTCTGCAACCAAGTTTCCGTGAATGGCTTTCGATGCCCGCTGGATCGCCTTGATGACCCTTGGATAACTTCCGCAACGGCAAAGGTGGCCGTTCATCGCGGTGCGGATTTCCGCTTCGGTGGGCTGCGGCGTTTTCGAAAGCAGTTCAGCGGCCTGGATGATCATGCCATTGAAACAATAGCCGCACTGGACGGCCTGTTCGTCGATCATGGCTTGCTGCACGGGGTGCAAAGCGGGAGGTTTCGCGAGTTTCTTTTGCTTCGCATACCACTCCGGGAGGCCTTCGAGCGTGGTGACGGATTTTCCGCGCACCGCCGAGATAGGCGTAACGCACGAGCGCGTTTCGGCGCCGTTCACGAGCACCGAGCACGAGCCGCACTGGGAAAGGCCGCAGCCAAATCGAGGCCCTTGCAGTTGCAGATCGCCGGACAGGACGTACAGCAGGGGAGTATCCGGATCGGCGGCCACGCCATGGGTCCGCCCATTGACTCGTATCTTGATCTCATTCGCCATTCCAACCTCCAAGTGCGATGAGGTAAATGCCGACCGCTGGGCGATGAGGTTACCACGGAAATGCCGATGGCAAGGACCTGTCGCCCGTGTATGAACAGTGGCCGCTGCGCCGACCGTTGCAGTTCCGCAGGCAATAGCCGACAATGGCGCAATCCAGCTTCATGCGGGGGGGGCCCAACATGAAAATTGATATTTACGATCAGAGTTACAACGTCAGCACAGACCAGAACGAGGAATATCTACGCGAGCTGGCGGCTTACGTGGATGGCAAGATGCGCGAGGTTGCCGAAGCGACGCGCATCGTGGATTCATTGAAAGTATCGGTGCTGGCCTCGCTGAATATCGCCGATGAATTATTTACGGCGAGGGCGCGGCAGCAAGAGATTGATGGGCCGCTGCGCGCGCGCGTCCAGAAATGCGTCGCGCTGGTGGAGCAAGCGCTGGAACATTCCAATTGAAACCAGACAATTTTTCGAAAGAAATAGACGCAGTTTCCTGGATGCGGCGCGCCAGGAAATGGTGGATCGGAGCAAGACAGGCCTCTGTACTCTGCGGCAACATCAGCACGCAACCGATTGGAGCCACAAGACATCTGCTATATGATCGTAGAGTAAGCTGTTTTCAAGCAGCGATGCGCAAGCCAAAACAAGTCCGGTATCTGATTCTTCCGATCGCGCTGCTGGCGCTGCTCCTCGTCGGGATGACTACGGGCAGCGTTTGGCATCATCACACCGGTTCGTCCGAATCAACTTGCCCGATTTGCCATCTGAGCCATCAGCCGATCGACCGTCCCGTTCCAACTGATCCAGCCCCGGCTTTCGCCCTGACAGCTCCTACAGCCGAGCCCAAACCTCTGGACTTGGCGCCGAATCCCGTCATCAGCCGCGTACCCGCCCGAGCCCCTCCTATTTCGTAAGATCCCCTGCTTGTCAAAGTGCCGGCGGCGACACATCCATCCACGTTTCATTTCGGCTACTGAGGGCTGAAGACCATGCGTACAGAATGTGTGCGATTTGCAGTTGCGGCATTTGTGGTGTGCCTCGGCGCGACCAGCGTTGCAGTTCCGGCCTCCGCCCAAGCGCCGTCTGCCGTTCAAGGTCCGCTGAAAATCACGCTCGACGACGCGATCCAAATGGCGCTGAGGCACAATCACAATTTACTGGCCGCGCGCACAACGATCCAGCAGAGCGAGGACGAAGAAATTACGGCGAACCTCCGCCCCAATCCAGTCCTGATCGGCGACGCCCAGTTCATCCCCATTTTTCAGCCGGATCAGTTTAGCGCGACTTACATGGACGATGCCGCGCAGTTCGATCTTGGCATCGGCTATTTGTTCGAACGCGGAAAGAAACGGCAGCACCGGCTGCAAGCGGCGAAGGACCTGACGGCGGTGACGCGGTCGCAGGTGGCGGATAGCGAGCGCACGCTTACATTCCAGGTGGCGACGCAGTTCATCGGCGTGCAACTCGCCGAATCGGCGCTCGATCTGGCGAAGGAAAACTTGAAGAGCTTCCAAAATAGCGTGGATATCAGCCAGGCGCGATTCAAGGCCGGCGATATCAGCGAAGACGACTTCCTGAAGATCAAGCTGCAGTTGCTGCAGTTCCAGACGGATGCGTCTCAAGCACAGCTTGCGAAGGTCCAGGCGCTATCAGATCTCCGGCAACTGCTCGGGTACGAATCGGTATCCGCCGATTACGATGTGGCCGGCTCGCTCGTTTATCAACCGCTGGATGCGCAGCTTGAGGATTTGCAAGCCAAGGCGCTGGCGACGCGTCCCGACCTGCGGGCCGCCCGGCAAAATGTAACAGCGGCGACCAGCCAATACGAGCTGCAGAAAGCGGAGGGCAAACGCGACGTGACCGCCCAAATGAATTACACGCATATCGCCGAGGTCAATACGGCGTCGTTCTTCGGCCAGATACAGCTTCCGATCTTCGACCGCAACCAGGGCGAAATCGCGCGCACGCGAGTGGCCATCACGCAGGCTCAGGAGCAGGAAAAGGCAACCAGCAATCAGGTGATGACGGACGTGGAAGACGCGTACGACGGGCTGCGGACCAACAATCAGATCGTTCAGATTTACCGGTCCGGCTATCTGGATGAGGCGAAGCAAGACCGCGACATCAGCGAGTACTCGTACAGGCGCGGCGCGGCGAGCCTGCTGGATTTCCTGGATGCGGAGCGAAGCTACCGTGCGATCCAACTCGGATACCGGCAGTCGCTGGCGGCTTATCTGCTGGCGCTCGAGCAGCTTCGCGAAGCCGTGGGAACGAGGAGCCTGCCATGAAGCACTCAAGAATTTCGGCATCCGCGAGATGGCTGGGAATTGCGGTGGTGCTTGGTTGCGCATGGGCGTCGGCGGGATGCAGTTCCAATCGCGGAGAGAGCGCCAGCCAGATGACCTCTTTCTCATCGAAGGAGTCCAAGGCCGCGACCCCGGAGCTTTTCACCATTCCGCCGGATCAGATGTCCCACGTGCAGGTGGTCACCATTGAGCCAGTGAAGCTCACGCGCACGCTACGACTCACCGGCGCGGTGGCCTACAACGCATTCAAGACAACCCCGGTGATCACGCAAGTAGGCGGGCCGGTAAGCCGAATTCTCGTCGTGCCGGGCCAACATGTGCGCGCCGGCGAGCCGATGCTGGAAGTTGCCAGCCCAGACTACACGCAATTGCTAGACACATATCTCAAGGCGCGGGAAGCCTTCCGCGTGGCGGACAAGAATTACGCGCGCGCACAAGATCTCTATCAACACCAGGCGATCGCCGAGCGCGATTTGTTGCAGGCGGAGTCCGACCGCAATCAGGCGCAGGCAGATCTGAATGCCTCCGATCAAAGCATGAAAATTCTGGGAATCAAGAATCCGGAAGATGTGGCCAAGGCGGCTTCGTCAGCCGAAATCCCCGTGATCGCGCCGATCGGCGGCGAGGTCGTGGAGAGGCTTGTGTCACCAGGACAGGTGATGCAGGCCGGGCAGACGCAAGCGTTCACGATTTCGGATATGAGTACGGTGTGGGTGCTGGCCAATGTGTATCAAGGCGATCTTGCGTATATCAAGACAGGCGACGATGTGGCGGTGCAAACGGACGCCTATCCCCAAATCTTCCACGGCAGGATTTCGTACATATCGGCGGCCCTCGATCCAACTACGCGAACATTGCAGGCCCGCATTGCGGTCGATAACCGTGGAGAAAAACTGAAGAAGGACATGTATTGCACGGTTACGGTGACCGCCGGCGCGATTCAAAACGCGATAGCCGCGCCCGACGCCGCCGTGCTGCGGGACGACGAAAACCAGCCCTTCGTTTATGTGGCGACAGGAGCAAACCAATTCGCCCGGCGAGCGGTGGAAATCGGGCAGAGCGAGAACGGGCGGACGCAAATTCTAAAGGGACTTTCCGCGGGAGAGAAAGTAGTGGGGGACGGCGGCCTGTTCGTGCAATTCGCGAATTCGATTCAGCACTAGGGCGGTTTAGAAGTTGATTAAGGAATAGGACCACAAATGATCCATCGCATCGTGCGATTCGCGTTGCGCCAGCGGTTCTTGATTCTGATGCTGGTGGTGTTTCTGACGATTGGAGGAGCCGTCTCGTTCGCCCACATGCCGGTCGACGCTTACCCCGATGTTTCTCCGCCCATGGTTGAAATCATCACGCAATGGGCAGGGCACGCGGCGGAAGAGGTGGAGCGGCTCATCACACTGCCGACTGAAGTGGAAATGAATGGCGTGCCGAAGATGGACGTGATGCGGTCAATTTCTCTGTACGGCCTGTCGGACATTCGGATGACATTCGCGGAAGACACGGATGTCTATTTTGCGCGGCAGGTCGTGTTTCAGCGGCTGAGCGACGTGACGTATCCCTCGGGTGTGGCGCCCACGCTTGCGCCGCTGTCAAGTCCTTCAGGGCTTGTCTATCGGTACGTGCTCGAAAGCCCGGACCGGTCGCCTCAGGAACTGAAGACTTACGAAGACTGGGTGATCGGGCGGCAATACAGGCAGGTGCCCGGAGTGGCCGACGATTCGGGATTCGGGGGCACGGTAATGCAGTATCAAGTGCTGCTCGATCCGGCGCGGTTGTATGGGTATCACATCACCGTGCCCCAGGTGATACAGCAGCTCTCGACGAACAATGCCAACGCGGGCGGCGGCTTCTACTCGCAAGGCGGTCAATTTTATTACGTGCGCGGGATCGGTTTGCTGCGCGACGAAGCGGATATCGGCGACGTGATTGTGGGTGCGCAGAACGGTGTGCCCGTGCGCGTCCGCGACGTGGGCGAAGTGACGATCGGCCACGCTCCGCGGCTCGGCGAGTTCGGCTTCAACAAGAATGACGATGCGGTGGAAGGCGTCATCCTGATGCGGCGAGGAGAGCAGACGCAAGACGTGCTGAAGGGCGTTGAGGCCAAGACAAAAGAACTGAACCAAAACATCCTGCCGCCGGACGTGAAAGTGCATCCGTTTTACGATCGCAGCGACCTGGTGAGGCTGACCACGGATACGGTTGAGAACAATTTGCTGCGGGGCATGGTGCTTGTTCTGGTGGTGCTGGTTTTCTTTCTGGTGAGTTTTCGCGCCGCAGTGATTGTGGCGCTCACGATTCCGCTTGCCCTCCTTTTTGCGTTTATTTTCATGCATGCACGCGGCGCAGCGGCCAATTTGCTCTCGATCGGAGCGATTGATTTCGGAATCATCATCGACGGCACGCTTGTGATGGTCGAGAACATTTTTCGTGAGCTCGGCCTGCGCCAGGGCCAGCAATACGACTTGCAGGACGTGATTCTCGCGGCGGCGAAGGACGTGGACCGCCCCATTTTTTACTCTGTCGCGGTGATTATCGCAGGGTACATCCCGATTTACGCACTCACAGGCCCGTCAGGAAAACTATTCCATCCGATGGCCGACACGATGGCCATCGCGCTCGTAGGCGCGCTGCTCCTGACACTCACGCTGGTGCCCATTTTGTGCTCGTACTGGTTCCGCAGCGGAGTGCGAGAGCGCGTTAACAAGCCATTTGAGTGGGTTCGCCGGAAATACGCGGCGCAACTCGACCTATGCCTCGACCATCCCAAAGCCACACTAGTGGTAGCTCTCTGTATTTTCGGTGGCGCGCTGTTGCTGATCCCATTTATCGGCGCCGAATTCATGCCTCATCTTGACGAAGGTGCGCTGTGGGTTCGCGCTACGATGCCCTACACGATTTCCTATGAAGAAGCGGCGAAATTCAGCCCGCAAGTCCGCAATATTCTGATGAAGTATCCCATGGTCACGGACGTAGGCTCCGAGCTAGGCAGGCCGGACGACGGGACAGATCCAACAGGGTTCTTCAACGATGAGTTTTACGTTGGACTGAAGCCCTATGGCGATTCCTCCTGGAAGTCAGGTCCGATTCGCAACAAAGCGGAGCTCACCGAGGACATTCAGAAACAGCTTCGAGCCTTTCCGGGCGTGATTTTCAATTACACGCAACCGGCCGAAGATGCGGTGGACGAAGCCCTAACGGGTCTCAAGAGCGCCCTAGCGGTGAAAGTGTACGGGCCCGACTTGAAGGTTCTGCAGGAGAAGGCGCTCGAAATCAAGCGTCGCCTGTCTCAGGTCCCCGGCTTCACGGAACTGACGGTGGTGCGCGAACTGGGGCAGCCGAGTCTCTTGATTGATGCGGACCGCGACAAAATCGCGCGCTATGGCGTCAATGTGGCGGATGTGGAAGCCGTGATCGAAGCGGCCGTGGGAGGTCAGGCCGCCACGCAAGTAATTCAGGGCGAGAAGCTATTCGACTTGGTAGTGCGCATGAAGCCGCAATTCCGCGAGAGCGCGCAGCAGATCGGCGCTTTGTTGGTCGGAACGCCTTCCGGCCAGCAGATTCCGTTGAGTGAGCTGGCGAATATCCACGAGGCGAGCGGGGCTTCCTTCATCTATCGTGAGAACAATTCACGCTACATCGGAGTGCAGTACAGCGTCGAAGGCCGCGATCTTCAGGGGGCCGTGGCCGATGGCCAGCGCGCGATCGCCGATATCCAAAAATCGCTGCCGTCCGGATACCGCCTTACCTGGGGCGGTGAGTACAGTGAGCTGCTGGAAGCCAAGCACCAGATGGAAATCATCGGCCCGCTGGCGCTGCTCCTGATTTTCATGATCCTATTCGCGCTGTACGGCAACTTCAAATTTCCATTCGCAATAGCGCTGGGCGTTGTGATTACGGAGCCTGTGGGCGCGCTGATCGCTCTGAAACTTACCGGCACTCCCTTCAGCGTTTCTTCGGTTCTCGGGCTGCTCGCCTTGATGGGTGTTTCGGTTGAAACCGCTGTGATTCTCGTTTCATTCATCAATAAGTTGAGGCAGGAGGGCAAGGACATCCGCACCGCGACACGCCAGGCGGCCCTTATGAGGTTGCGTCCAATCATGATGACGGCTCTTGTCGCGTGCCTGGGGCTGCTGCCGGCCGCGCTCTCGACCGGCATCGGCTCCGACACGCAAAAGCCATTCGCGATCGTGATCGTGGCCGGGCTGATTTCGCGGCTGTTCATCGCGATCTTTGTCGATCCGGTTTTATATCGCACGGTCGCCCGCGAGGGTGATTTCTTGCAAGTCTGAGCGCGGAATACCTACGCCGAGGTTGGAAAAACGGGCAGCGGAAATCCTTCGAGTTTGACGCGTGGAATCCTTCTAACTAGGTGCCATTCAGAGGCTGAAACTGCTCGTCCACAGCCCCTTAAATAGTCTGGTGGGGCAGAAAAATCGCACCGCCTTCTCGTTCCGGCGCAATTTCCCTCGGCATGGTTTGTTCCTCCGCCACTGGCAGTAGTCCCTCTCAGTTGACATCCGATATCAAAAGCTAATTGACATCACATATCATCTGTAATAGGCTCCGGCTCTTATTGATACTGGTTATCAAGTAATAGATCGGGTCATGTCAGTCCAAAAGCGCGGCTGGATTCGCCGCATCGCGGCGTGGGCAGCAGCATCCCTCTGTCTCGCCAGCGCAACCCTAGCGATTTCTTTCCGCGCGGCGGCCCAGGAGACTCCCTATTTCGTGACCTATTCCCATCACCTGGAGGAGCCGGGCAATCTAGAGGTCGAGTTTTCAACGAACTACGCGACGCAAAAGCGCGGCAAGGACTTCATCACTCCGTGGGTGGAGTTCGAGTACGGGGTGAAAGCGTGGTGGACATCCGAGTTCTATCTCGATTCGCAGTCCACGTTCGGCGATAGCGCGCTCTACACGGGCTTTCGCTGGGAAAACCGCTTCCGCCCGCTGATGCACGAGCACTGGATTAATCCGGTTATCTACGTCGAATATGAGAATACGAGCGGCGCTGACAAGACCATGATCGAAGTCGTTGGCTTCGACACTCAGTTCGATCATGCCGTCCGCAACTCAGTAGCGCGGCGCGAACACAACCACGAAGTTGAAACGAAGCTGATTCTTTCCAGCGATTACAGGGGCTGGAACTTCTCCGAGAATTTCATCGGCGAAAAAAACCTTGGCCACGAGCCATGGGAATTCGGTTATGCACTCGGCGTGGACCGGCCGCTGCGCCTTGCGGCTACGCCGGGGCCCTGCAACTTCTGCCGTGAGAACTTCGTGGCTGGGGCGGAATTCTACGGGGGCCTAGGCACCGCGGCGTCTTTTAGGCTCGCCGACACTTCTCACTACGCAGCGCCGATCATCGCGTGGCAGATGCCGAACGGCGTCACACTCCGCGTCTCCCCCAGCTTCGGGTTGAATGGCAACAGCCACCGGTTCTTGCTGCGTTGGGGCATCTCGTACGAGATTGGCGGCTTTTTTCGCAAGGTAAGGAGCGCGTTCTGATGAGACCGCTACTGATTTCGACCGCACTCGCGCTCATTTCGTTGGCAGCGGCAGGGGCGGCAGCTCGCAACCGAGGCGTCGATCGCCGCGGTGTGCTAGCGGCAATCGCGCAGGCACCTGCAAAGGCCCGGACGTGGAAGAATCCCTACGACAATCAACCAGACGGTGTCGACGCTGGTGCCAAGCTCTACCGACAGCATTGCGCAGAATGTCATGGCGACGATGCGCGGGGTATTGGTCACGCTGCGGATTTGCACTCAACCGGGGTGCAGAATGCCACGCCAGGCGAGCTCGTGTGGTTCCTGCGGAATGGCAACCTTGCTTCCGGGATGCCCTCATGGTCCGGGTTGCCCGAACAACGCCGTTGGCAGATTGTCGCGTACCTCAAAACGCTGAACTAGCCGTCAAGTCTCCACCTACGCGACAGCTACGGGGGAGCGCTCGCGGGACCGACGTGCGTGGTAGTGCATAGCGACATTCAGGTAGACATTCCCGCTGACCGTTTCAAAACACAGTATGGTGGCTTCAGAATCTTGACCTGCTTTGGCGCACTGCTCTTCGGTGAGGACCGCAGGAGGAAAGACCTTAAACTGGAACCCGCGATCATTGAGCTGCGTGACAGCATTGCCGATCACCATGTTCGCAAGTTCACAAACGGCTTCGGAAACAATCGGTTCAGTAACATCCACTTCAGCTCCTGCAAGGCAGCTGGCAACTTTGGAGGCGGCTTGCGGGTCCATGTCCAAAACGATTCGCCCTTCGATCTGGCCTTTGAAGGTAACGACCGCGGCCACGCCTTTTTTGCGATAGCCGTGTTCTTCCATCGCAAGGTTGGCGATGGTAGCCGGAGCTTTCATCATTTCCGCAAGGACCGTGTCAAGCGAGCCGATGAACGGCTGGATCAGATCCATCTTCATCGCGAATTCTCCCCTGCGCCGACGGGAGCGGCGACGCTATCATCATTGAGCACGTAACGGATAATTTCGTAGAGCGCGTCGGGCTTCACCGGTTTTTGTACAAAGTGGCGCGCGCCCTTTTGAAGCGCGGCCAGAATGTTATCCTGATAGCCGACGGAAGAGACCATGACGACGCGGGCTTCCGGATGCTCCTGAACGATCCGCTCGACGGCCTCAATGCCTTCCATCTGCGGCATGGTGATATCCATCAGAACGATGTCGGGCTTTGTGCGGGCATATTCCGTGATGGCGGTGCAGCCATCGCCCGCTTCGCCGGCGAGATGGCCGCCGAAAGACTCGATCATTTTGGCCAGACTCTTCCTTGCGAAGACGGAGTCGTCCACAATGAGGTAACGAACCGGCTGACTGTCTTTTCGTCTCAACGCTTCAAATTGCTTCATAGTGATCTCCTTCGGGAAGCTCCTGCGCCGGACGACTGATCCGAGGATGAAGCCACCGTGTCCGGCTCGGTCGATGGTCCTTGAGGCATGCACTTCGATTGCAAGGCGCTAGCAAGACCTGGAAGCGAGATAATTCGACTAACGAAGCCGCGCTCAATAGCCGCGCGAGGCATGCTATCGACGATGCAGGTATCCGGGCTTTGTGCGATCGTAAAACCCCCGGCAGAATGGATGGCACCAAGTCCCGCGGCGCCGTCTTCGCCCATTCCGGTCATCAGCACGGCCATGGCCTTGTCGCCAAACTCCAGGGCGACAGAATGGAAGAGAACGTCGACGGAAGGCCGGTGGCCGTTGACGCGCGGCTGATCCACTAGAATCGCGATGTCTCCATGATCCATGCGGCGCACTTTCATGTGGCGGTTGCCCGGGCAGATCAGGGCGCGACCAGCGAGGAGCAGATCGCCCGATTGCGCCTCCTTGACCTCAAGGGCTGAGGATTCATTCAAGCGCCGGGCAAACATCTCGGTAAAGCCTTCGGGCATGTGCTGGACCACAAGAAGGCAACCCGGGAAATCCTCGGGGAGCTGCGAAAAGAGGTATTGCAGCGCGTTCGGACCCCCGGTGGAAATGCCAATCGCCACGACGCGCGACGGCCAGCGGGGCTGCATGGAGACCGCACGACGCTCCTTCCGATGTGAGGTGGGAAGCGTGATGATCATTTTCGGAGCGCCGGATGCCGCAGCGACCTTGATTTTGAGCGCCAGTTCGGAGGCGATTTGAGCCAGGCGGCCCGAAGCGGCATCCTGTGGCTTGGTAACGAAGTCGAACGCGCCAAGTGACAACGCTTTGATCGTAAGGGAGGCGCCTTCCTCCGTGTGAGCGCTGACAACAATTACCGGGACGCGATGCTTGCGCGTGATCTGACGGAGCATTTCGATGCCGTCCATGCGCGGCATTTCGAGATCG
>DATDMO010000283.1:0-4262 GCA_036518755.1 Candidatus Acidiferrales bacterium
TGCCCTGGAAGTCCAGGCTTACTTCCCTCTGTGTCCCTCCTTTCTGAGCCTTCCCTCTCCAGATCCCGTCGTTGTCCTTTTGAAGGTTTGAAACGTTTGAATAACCAGCAGCCTCAATCCGCGACTTGGCTTGGCCTTCCGTAAAGCTATTCCGGCCGGCAACAGGCGCATTCGAGTTGTTCTGGTCGGTGGTATTAATTGCACTATTATTCGGTCGGTCCTTAGCGGGTTGCGATTGCGCATCCGCGGGCGCTGAACCAAGCAGCGCGAGAACTGAGAAAATTAAAGCTAAGCGCAGCATTCGTGTCTCCGACATCCGATGTGATGCGGGCGACAACCTTCGACCATGCAATTCGTTGCAATTTAAGTCGCGTTTAAAAACCGACTCGTTCAGCCTCGCCCCTAAGGAAGCCCTTCACTCAAGGTACAAAAGCGTACACAAGCGAGAATTCGTTGCCTTCTAATTGGGGAAGGTCGCGGGGCCGGACGAGAGTGTTACTTTTTGAACGGACCAGGCTGCATTGCGACGTGCTTTCGTCTTTGCACCGAAGCTACTAGCGAACTTGCCCCACAGCTACCGCGCGGCATTTTCTTTTAACATTAGTTGAGGACCGGAACGGAAAATTGACGCAGTCATTGACGGATTCATGGATCGCATCTTCCTGGTCTTTATCGTCGGAGGGTTGGCAATACTATTAACTGCCTTCCTGCTCCTCCTTCACCTGGTTTAGCCGAAGAGCTGGTCTTACGTACCTCCCGTTCCATCGCGCCGGGTTAGACGGTGTATTCAGCAATCACCGAGAATCCCGATCGGGACGGTCGTCAGAAATTCTGGATCAAGCAAAGAACCGAAAGCATCCAGCGACGGCGCGCGGGTTCTTGCTGGGTAAGCGGTCTAGTACGGCCACAGCGCTGCGAATGTCTGCCCTGAGCTCAACGGGAACAGGACTCAGATTTGCGGGTTTGCCTATGGTGGTCGGGAGACCACCAAATTTCCGCTCAAACCGAACTCAGGAGACGACGAATGCGGAAGCGATTTCTCGCACTATTGGCAGCAGCGTTGCTGGCTTCAGTCGGACCGGCCTTCGCCGCAGGCGGTGGTGGCGCTGGCAGCGCCGGTAGTGGCGCGAGCGCAGGAGCAGGTGCAGGCTCGGCAGGAGCCAGCACAGGCGGCACTGCGCAGGGTGCGGGAACGACGACCGGCGGCACTGCCGAGCAGCCGGGGACCGGCCAAGGCACTCCCCCCAATACGAACACGCAAACAACCGGTCAATCCATCACAGGGTTGCCACCCAGCAGTCCCACGGAAGCACAAGCCAAGCGAAATCAGGGCGCCGGAACAGCGCCGAATGGGCAGCCGATCGGCTCCCCCGGATCCGGGCTAGGCTCGCCCGAGCAGCCCCTTAATTCGGGTGCGCGCTAATCGCTCGGCGATCGACTTTCAAACTGGATCAAGTTGAAGAAGATTCAGCGAGGGGCCGCGCGCTGGCACACAGCGCCTCGGTTGGCGAGCGCACCGAGGCCAGCAGCAATTTGTTCTGGTGCCGGGTTCGCGAACGCTATGCGCTTCCCATTGCGGCGGGCACGCTTGCGAATGTTAGAATCAAAAGACCACTGATAGAGTGAAGGTTCTACAGGAATTTAGGACTTAAGACATTCGCTTTGCCCACTTGCGGTTAGGTCAAATCCACTCCACTAGTGAAGGCCCAACGGGTTGAACCATTCATCTGACTGGGAAACGACGCTTTTGCTCGATGGAGAAGACTGCTCTTGTTTGGGACTACTGCTAACTTTTTTGCCAGACTGCCGTACGCTTCTCATCGAATTACCGTTCCGGCTCGCGCTGTCACCAGTCGTCGGTTCAGCTTTCGGCGGAGCTGATTCCTTTCGGTCAGCAGGGCCAGGATAGTTGGAAGACTGGTGTTCCATCTTCGTTGCTTCCGCGCTCCGCCCAGGAATACTAGAGGGTTGTTCAGCTGGATCGTTTGTTTGCGTTGTGTGAGACTGATCAACGGAAGGACCGGTTGCGGGAAGAAGGTCAACCAACTCGCGGCAGTGCAGCGGAAACACAAGGTCGCCTTTCGCTGTCATACCTAATGGCGCGCAGGATCCTTGCGGAACCGTCTTCTGTTTTCCTGAATTTCCTTCAGCTGCAGTGCTCCGGTTTGCATCCGTGGACTTACTTTCAGCGTGGCCATTCGAGGTCTCTGAATCATTGGAGCTGTCGGCCTTGGTTGGGTTTCGCCGCGATTCCTCACCGGCAGAATCCTGCGCAGAGCGGGTGTTCTCATTTGACGCGGAACGGGCGTTCTCATTTGAGAATGTCCTGGTCTTATGCGGGTGCGAGGAGCCGCTGCGGGACGCCTGATTTAACTCGTCGGGAGTCGTCAGCCAAACGAGGCCGGCATATCCGGTACCGATAAGCAGACCGATGGCTACCAAGTAGGTAAAGAGAGCAGGCACGACGTGTCCTCGTTTTCGGGGAAATAGCTTGAACTCCGAATTGTTCCGAGCGAGCACCGCAAGCAACGCCCGGAACAAGAGAAATCCAAACTTGTTGATGGTGGGATGGAGCGTGCGATGCCGTGCTTCGGTAAGCTTTTGATTGGCTCGTTAGCTGCTCTTTGCGTAGCGACCTCGCCAGCACTGGCGTTCCAACCCGCCGGCTGGAAAGAGTATGTCGTACCGGAAACGGGTGCGTCGGTCCAAGTTCCAAGTCAGATATTCAGCGACGATGCCGGCAATCCGGACGATGGCTATGGCCACCGCTTTCGAACAAAAGATCGCCGCGCGAACTTGATGGTACAATCGCGTCGGAACGCCGACGCGGACTCCCCTTCCGAATTTCTCAAGAAACACTTCGGGCTGCCCCAATCCGCGGCTGTTTACAGCCGGGTCGGTTCCGATTTTTTCGTCGTATCCGGCTTTCATCGAAGCAATATTTGGTACGACCGATGCAACTTTGTCGGATTGTATGTGCACTGTGTGGCGCTGAATTACCCCGCATCCGAGAAGCACGCGTGGGACGATGTCGTTACTCGAATCAGCAACACGCTGACCAAGTCGATCAGGTAAATCACTCGCCCCAGCCGAGTGAGATCGACCTATGCTCCCAGTTACTCCGTCGCTCGGGATATTTCTCGCCGATGCGATCCACCTGTCGGCCCTAGGTGGCCGACGCATGATGCAAGCCTGCTCCGTTCCCTCAAGTGTCAGGAAGTGTACCGAGGAACCCTGGACAGACCATCGCCGGTCGGATCATCTATTGAATTGCTCGTTGGCTGGTGGGATTAAGCTGATAGCGAGCTGCCGAAACGGCTTTTGGTCGACTTTGGCCCGACACTGGGGACAGTCCGCCGTGTTGAGGCTTCGTCCTCCAATCGAGAAGGCGCCCGACCAGCGCGGCGCCGCCGAAGGCCCTGGAGCCTAGAAGCGACACGAAGCCTAGCAGCATTAGCGACATGCCAAGCCAAGTTGGCGTCCATCCTTGCTCGCCCTCAGCCGCCTCGGCGATGGGAACGGCTATCGGAGAAGCCGGACGCTCGGACAAGCCAAGGCTGTCGCTAGCGAATGGCGCTGTCGCCAAGAGCCTCTCCACATCGACCTGGGGCGGCGTGGGATCGTTCAGCCTCGGCTGATCGGAGGCCGGTCCGACGGCTGACGAAACGAGCGTCGCAGCCGCCTCGGCAAGCTCGCTCACCCTAGGCTCGGGCCCGGGCGGCGTCCGTTGGACCGTTTCCGCTGGCGAGGGGCGCGGCAACTCTGCACGTGCATCTACGACTGCCTTCGGACTGCGCAGGGCAGCATCATTCTCCCCAGGAGCAGAGACGTGATTCTCCGCGGGAGCAGAGACGCGGTGCTTCGCGGCGTGATGATGGGCCGCTCGCTTGGCGTTGGTCGCCCCCACGGCGGCCTGGAACCAGCACTTGCGGCGACCGTCGATGCGATACACCCAGTGCTGGCCGTCGGCTGTTGACTTGCCCGGTTGCGGCAAGCATGCCGGCTCGGCAGGAGCGGGCGCAGCGACTTCCGGGGGAGCCGCATTGAACAGGAAGTCGAATGGATTCGAAAACGCGGGCGAGGTCGAGAGACCTGCGACAAACAGAAGAGTGGTGAGCCAGAATCGCAAAGGATAGGGCATTGAATCCCTCGGCGTTGCCCCCCGCCCGGGCAGCGATCTTCGGCGGCGACTTGGGTGGCAATGCGACTCAAATCCGGCAAGGCGGGGGATTCATTCGGGCTCAGGAATCGGATTCGGCGTT
>DATDMO010000284.1:0-4918 GCA_036518755.1 Candidatus Acidiferrales bacterium
GCAGCGACTCCTTGCTGCGGTCCGTCAGGTTCACGCGCCGCACCGCCACCGTCACCATCTCCGCGCCTGAAGCCGCATGCGCCCGCGCCATCTCCTGAAAGCTGCGGTATTTCCCGGTCCCCACGATCAGCCGCGACCTGAATGCCCGCCCGGCAATCACCAGTTGGTCAGCCATATCTCTCTCCGCCGATATTCTACTCCGCCTCCGATAATTCCGCGGTATGGAAGGGAAGCTATCTCGCCGGCTGAGGATGGGGTTCCTCCACATCCGCATAGAGCCGCGCGATCGTATCCGCGTAACGCTCCTCGATCACGCGCCGCTTCAGCTTCAGCGTGTACGTCAATTCCCCATTCGCATACGTGAAATCCTGTTCCAGCAGCGCAAACCGCTTCGGCCTTTCGTACTGTGCCAGCGAAGAGGTAAGCCGCTCAATTTCATGCGATATCAACTCGCGGGTCCATGGATCGCCGATCGCTTGAGCCGCGGTCGAAAATTCCCGCCCCGCCTTCCGTGCTTCCTCCTCGATTCCCGCGAAGTTCACAACCACCAGCACAGACACGAACTTTCGCCGGTCGCCGACCACCATGGCATTTGAGATCAGCGGGGAAGTCTTCAACAGATTCTCGATCGGCGCGGGCGCCACGAACTTCCCGCCTGCCGTCTTCAGCAATTCTTTTTTGCGGTCGGTGATCGTCAGAAAGCCATCCGCATCAAACCGACCGATATCGCCGGTGGAAAACCAACCGTCCGGCGCAAGCACCGCTCGCGTTTCCTCCGGCTTGTGGTAGTAGCCTTGCATCACACACGGCCCTTTCACCAGAATCTCTCCATCGTCGGCAATCCGCAGCTGTACGTTGGGAATCGGGCGCCCAACCGTGCCCACCTTGTACGTCTTCGGCGAACTGAACGTAACCACCGGCGACGTTTCGGTCAGGCCGTAGCCCTGATATACAGGCAGCCCAACCGACCAGAAAAACTCCGCCAGCTCCGGCGCCAGCGGCGCGCCACCGGAGCTGAAGATGCGAATCCGGCCCCCCACTCCCGCGCGAATTTTTGAATAGACGAGGCGGTCTGCGATCTGCCACCGCAGCTTGACGATCCACGAAACGCTTTCGCCGTATGCTCGCCACGGTACGGCCTTAGCCGCCACGCGCATCGCGCCGTCGAAGATCTTCCTTCTCAATCCGGATTCTTGATGCCCTTTTTCGATGATATTCGCGTAGGTCTTTTCGTAAAACCGAGGCACCGCCGCCATCGTTGTAGGCCGCACTTCGAGAAGCGCCTGCGCCACCGTTTCCGGCTGCTCCACATAGGCGATTGAGACTCCCCGGAACATGTATCCGTAGTCGATGGTGCGCTCGTAGACGTGCGCCAAAGGCAACAGCGACAGCGCCACATCCGATGGAGACATCTCGAATTCGTCGCTGAAGTCGCGCGAGTTTGAGCTAAGGTTCGCATGATTCAGCATCACGCCCTTCGGCTCACCTGTGGTGCCCGATGTATAGATAATCGTGGCAAGCTGGTCCGAGGTGACTTCCGCGGCGCGCCGCCTGTATTCTGCGATTTCCGTGTCGCCCGCCGATGCGATCAAGTCTTGGTAGCGCAAAGCGCCGTAGAGCGGAGCACTTTGCGTTGCACTAGGCGTGGCGTCGCTAGGATGTGCTGCAGCGATCGCGGAAATCAGGTGCTCAAGGGCGGGCAAGTTCTGTCGGCACTCGGCAATCTTGTGCGATTGTTCCTCGCTTGCCGTGAACGCGATGCGCGCTCCCGAATCCTTCAGTATGTAGGTCAGCCGTTCCGGCGATTCGCGGAAATATACGGGCACAACTATCGCGCCAAGCCCCTGAATCGCGAAATCGGCCACATGCCATTCGGGGCAGTTCGGCGCGAAAATTCCTACGCGGTCGCCGTCTTTAATGCCAAGTCCGGCCAGTGCTTTGGCCAGCCCGGCTACGCGTCGGAGCATTTCACCTGCCGAAATTGCCTGCCAACCCGCGGCCGTGCGATATATCTGCGCGCGTGGATTCGCGAAACGGTCCACCGCTTCCAGAAATAATCGCGGCAGAGGAGTGTACTCAACAGCAGTCATGCGCGCCACTCTAGCCTAGCCCACACTGCGACGCAATGTGCCGCTTCGCTGAATCTCGGGTTCCGGAGCGCAAACTGCGCAAGCAAGGAGACGTAAACGCGGGAGCACGACATACAAGCCAATCGGAATTGGTTGTGTAGGAGCCAGAATCCTGAGGTCAACAAAATTGGATTGGAGTACCGAAATCTAAACCTCTTTCAAAAAGCGCCGGGCACGCGCTCATTTTGTCCGGTGATGGCGTCTCCTGGACTTCGTCGTTCTTGCTCCGTGCCTTTTCGCTTTCAACCGATCGTTCTCGGCCTTGAGTTCGGCATTTTCCTTCGTCAACTCGTTTTTCGCCGTTGTCGCTTCGTCAACGCGGTTGCCCATCTCACCGAGTTGCTTTTGAAGATCGGCAACCTGCGCCTTGAGCTGCACATTTTCCTGTCGTGCCTTCGTATCCTGGCAGGCGCTGAGCGGCAAAACAGAGCACAGAGCCAACGCCAGCAGACCTGCACGGAATTTCGTCATATATTCCTCCCCTGAGAAGCCTAGACGGACGCGACTCTCGTCGGCCCAAGCTGATCAATCATCGCAGTCTTGCGACCGGCGCCTCTCATCCCCGTGCGGCGAGCGCCTCTTTCACGCGATCGGCCGTGAATGGTACTTGCCGGATTCGCGCGCCGGCAGCGTCGAAAATCGCGTTGCCGATCGCCGCCGCCGCAAGTGTAATCGTTGTCTCTCCTGCCCCAGTCGCTCGCGCTAACGGCTCGTCGACGAGAACGCTCTCGATAATCGGCGTCTGAATTCCAAGCGGCAGCGTGTGATAACTTCGCCAGTCGATCGAGCTCACTTTGCGATCGTCCCAGGTGACTTCCTCCGCAAGCGCGCGGCTCATTCCTTGCAAGACGCCGCCCTCAATCTGGTTGCGCAAGCCGTCTGGATTGGAAATTGGCCCACAATCCAGCGCGGCGACAAATCTTTTAGGCAGCACTTGCCCACTTGCCTGATCCACTTCCACTTCGGCGACCAGAGCGGCATATCCGTTGCCGCCTTCGTACGCGACGCAGGCGACACCACGTCCAGTTAGCCTACCGGTCCGCGCATTACCGCCTGTAGGCGAGGGACGCGCAACCCAGTTCGCTTTCTGGGCTGCAGCCTTCAGTACTCCAATCACCCGCGCCTCATTCAGGTGCTGCAGCCGATACGCCACCGGATCGGCCTTCACATGTGCGCTAACTTCGTCCATGAAGCATTCGTGCGCGAAGGTGTTTTGCAACCGCAATGGCGACCGCAGCGGCCCGGTAAATAAAGGCGACGTCACCATATGCATCAGCACGCGCTCGCTCCGGATCGAACCTGTTCCGCTGCACTTGCCGCTGATGCATCCGGCCACGTACGAAGGGACCGCATTGCTGCCATTGCGCAATTCTCCGGTAGGTTCCGCAGCCGCCCCTGGAGTGATCGTCTGCGGATCAAATCCGGCCAGCATTCCCGTGATCACGTTACCGGGGCGTTCGTACCCTGGTCTTCCACCCAGCGATACAGACCACGACTCGCAGTCCCACGCCCGGATCGCGCCGCTCGCATCGATTCCAACCTGCTGCTCGATCACGCACGCCGAGCCATAGTTCTCGGAAACGAATTCGTCCTGTCGGGTGAGTTGCACGCGAACCGGCTTGTGCACAGCCTGTGACAGCAGCGCCGCGTCGTAAGACACCGTATCCGCGGCATTGAGTCCGTAGCAGCCCGAGCCGCGAACGAAAATCACCCTCACGCTCTCGGCCGGCAAGCCGGTGAGCATCGAAATCCCGTGCTGCGTCGGATACACGGACTGCGTCGGCGACCAGATCGTAGCGTGATCCGCCTGGACATCGGCCACCGCGCACGACGAACCCATCGAACCGTGTGCCTGATAGGGATATGAATACGTGGCCTTCAAAACGTGCGCGGCTGATCGCAGCTTGTCGTCCACATCTTTCGAGTTTACAAGCACCACATCGCGCGACGCTTGCTTCCGCATGTAATCGTAAAAGTTGCTTTGCGCCGGCAGTCCTGCGCCAGGCTTCCAGGCGACCTTCAGGTCCCTGGCCGCTTGCGCTGCCTGCCACTGCTTCTCCGCCACTACGCCGATGAAATTATTTCGCACCACCACCTTGATGATCCCCGGAATGTGCTGCACAGACATTTCGTCCACCTTGTCAACCGTTGCTCCTATCTCCGGCGGACGCACCACCCGTCCGTGGACCATTCCCGGCACATGCACGTTGTGGACGAATTCGAACGTTCCGGTCATCAGCGCAACTCTATCCAACGATGCAGTAGGCTTGCCCAGCACGTTCCACTCGCGGGGCGATCTGCGTTTCGCCGCTGCGCTCACTTCGATATCGAAACGCTTGCCCCCGATCAGCTCGCTGTAGCTGGCACGGCGCCCACCCGTCGCGCTCACTACGCCATCCTTCACCGTAAGCTGATCCGCGGGCACGCCAAACCTCTGCGCCGCCATTCCGATTAGAGCCTCGCGCGCTGTCGCGGCCGCCTGCGCCAGATTTCGCGTGTTGAAATTGGTTGGAGTGGACTGGCTGCCCGATGTAGTTCCCTGATCCGGAGTCACGGACGTATCACACTGAATCAGCTTTACCTTCTCGATCGGTACGCAGAGTTCTTCGGCCACCAGCTGCGTCTGCACCGTGTACATGCCCTGCCCCAGATCGCACTTCCCGGTGTATGCGGTCACGGAGCCATCGGATGCCACCGCAAGCCATGAGTCCAGCTTCTGTGGATTCACATGCGACGGATGCGTGTCGAATGGCCCCTGCGCCGCGGCGAAGGGCTCCATTACCGATGCT